>JAOPUS010000195.1 GCA_025963345.1 Blastococcus sp.
GCCGGGACGTCGCCGGGGCCGTCATGCGGGCACCCGTCTCCCGCCGCTCATCAAACCTCCTCCACCTCGAACCTCCGGGTCGGTGCGACGAACTCCTCCTGCGCCGCGACGAGCAGGATCTCCCGCGCCCCGGCGTCCTCGGTGCGCTGCAGCAGTCCGAACACCGACGAGGCAGCGCGGCCGAGGGCGTCGGCGGCGGACCGGGTGTCGAGCCAGTGCGCGAGGAACAGCGCCGCGATGGCATCGCCGGCGCCGTTGACCGAGACGTCCAGCCGTGGGGTGCGTACCCGGAAGTGACGGCCGCCCTCCGACGCCAGCAGGTCGACGCAGTCACCGGGAGTGTCGTCGGTGACCAGCGACGTCGTCAGCACCACCCTGGGGCCCAGCGCCTGGACGGCCGAGACGGCCTCCTTCACCGAGTCGAGCGAGGCCGTCGTCGTCCCGGAGAGGAGGTCGAGCTCGAAGTGGTTGGGCGTGACGATGTCGGCGGCCGGCACCGCCACCTCGCGCATGAACTCCTCGATGCCAGGGCGGACGAAGACGCCGCGCCCCACGTCGCCGATCACCGGGTCGCAGCAGTACACGGCGTCGCGGTTGGCGGCCCGCACCTTGCCCACGGTCCCGACGACGGCGTGCCCGATGTCGGCCGAGCCGAGGTACCCCGACAGGACGGCGTCGCAGCGTTCGAGCACGCCACGGTCGGAGATGCCCTGGACGACCTCCTCGACGGCCTGCCCGTCGAACACCCGGCCGGTCCACTCGCCGTAGCCGGTGTGGTTGGAGAACTGCACCGTGTGCACCGGCCAGACCTCGATGCCGAGGCGTTGGAGCGGGAAGACCGCGGAGGAGTTGCCGACGTGCCCGTAGGCGACGTGGGACTGGATCGAGAGAACGTTCACCACGGGGACAGACGGTCGCACACGCCGGAAGTCAGCCCTTCAGGATCGTCACCTCGAGGTCGCGCAGCCGGTCGGGGTCGCCGACCAGGTCGATGGCGGTCACGGTCCCGTCGGCGATCGTGAAGACGAACACGACCCGCGGCTGCCCGCGGTGCGCCCAGATCAGGTGCACGGCGCCGTCCACCAGCGCCAGCCGCGCAGCCCTCGCCCCCCCGGAGAAGATAGCGGCCACAGCCTCGGCGCCGCGCACCTCCGCTTCCGCACCCATCGCCACCGTGGCCGCGTCGGAGCGCAGCACCGCATCGGGGTCGAGGAGGGCGAGCAGCCCGGCGAAGTTCCCGCTGCGGGAGGCGGCGAGGAAGGCCGCGACGACCTCGCGGCGGCGGGCGGGGTCGGGCTCGGTGCCCGGGGACTGCCCCTGCACGCGGCGGCGGGCCCGGCTGGCCAGCTGGCGGGCAGCGGCGGGGGAGCGGTCCACGATCGGCGCGATCTCGTCGAAGGGGACGTCGAACAGGTCGTGCAGCACGAAGGCGAGCCGTTCGGCCGGGGTGAGGGTCTCCAGGACGACGAGCAGTGCCATGCCCACGGAGTCGGCCAGGAGTGCGGTGTCGGCGGGACCCGGCTCATCGGCGGGCCTGTCCGCGCCGGGGTGACCGTCCAGCGGCTCCTCCCGGCGGGTCGCCCGTGAGCGCAGCATATTCAGCGCCACCCGGCCCACGACCGTGGTCAGCCAGCCGCCCAGGTTCTCCACCGAGCCCGGCTCCGTGCGGCTGAGCCGCAGCCAGGCCTCCTGGACGGCGTCGTCGGCCTCGCTGCCCGAGCCGAGCAGCCGGGTGGCCACGGCGCGCAGCCGGGGGCGGTGCTCCTCGAACTGCCGGGCCAGCCAGTCACCGTCCACGGTCACATCCTCTCGTCGGGGCGTGTCATGTCAGTGACCGGCCGCGAGCGGCCGATGTGACAGGAAACGAGGAGATCCCATGACCACAGGAATGAACACGGTCGTCGTGCCGGTGCGGGACCTGGCCGCCGCGAAGGCCGTCTACAGCGCACTTCTCGGCGAGCCGTACACCGACCAGCCGTACTACGTCGGCTTCCGGGTGGGGGAGCAGGAGCTGGGCCTGGATCCGCACGGCCACGCACAGGGCATGAAGGGTCCGGTCGGCTTCTGGGGCGTCGACGACATCGAGAAGACCCTCGCGGTGCTGCTCGAGGCGGGCGGCACCCTCGCCCAGCCCGTCCGGGACGTCGGCGGCGGCATGCTGATCGCCACCGTCATCGACGCGGACGGCAACCCCATCGGGTTGAAGCAGGGCTGATCAGCCGACCGCGAGCTCGCGGTCGAAGGCGTCGAGCCGTCCGCCGTCGGTACGCCGGATCGCCGCCCGGATCGCGGGACCCGGCTGCCGGGCCCGGACGGCTCGACGCCGTAGGTGTAGTCGGCGGTGACCCTGCCCTGCCGCGAGCGCAGGGTGACCGACCGGCCGGGCTCGAGGGCCGAGATCTCGCTGGTCCGCTCCTTGCCGCGGGTGGTGAACCGCAGCGTCGTCCCGACGGCGGTGGCGCCGTCTTGGACGAACGTCACCCCTCGGGCACGAAGCCGGGGGCCGGGTCGTCGTCCGGGTCGAGGAACTGCCGCTGCGCGGCGACGTAGGCCGTCGGCGACGCCGGTGTGCCGGGTGACGTCACGGACCAGGTGCGCCTGGTCGTACCAGCCCAGGTCCGCGGCGAGCCGGGTCCAGGCCACCGGGCCGGCTCGGACTCCAGCGCCGCGACGGCCGCGGCGCAGCGCTGCAGCCCGCGGTCGGTCTCGTCCAGCCCCGACCGCAGCACGGCCTCGGTGCGGTCGAGCATCGAGCCGGGGTCGATGCCGAACACCGCCCGGCAGCCGACGGGGGTGGTGACCACGCCGACGCAGTCGGTCCGCCCGTCGGTTCGTTGACCAGCGGGCGGTCGTGCGGGCCGATGAGGAAGCCGGTCGTGGCGAGGAACGCCGGCCCGTCCGCCGGGGTCTGCCGGATCGGCGGCCCGAGGACGATCCCCGCGACCGTGGATCCGGTCGGGGCGATCCGCTCGCGGGTATTCGGGATCTGCCCACGGACGTGCCACACCGACTCGACGTGGCGCGCGAGCGGGCCCGCCGGGGTGCGCTGGGTGAACGCGGAGTCCACCGGAAGGGCCTAGGGCGCGCGGCGTCGTCCGGAGGCTCTGTGACGCCCCCGTGACGGTGGGCTCGCTAGACCTCGCGCAGAGGCCGTCCGGCCTCGGGTGATCCGCTGCCCCGGCGCACACGACCCACGAGGCGATACCGATGACGACGCTGGCCACTTACGTCGAGATGCCCACGCCGCGCCGGGACATGGACGGCGCCGACGACTCCCTGCCGGCCGACCTCACCGTCGCGTTCGGCGCGGCCGAGGCGCCGGTACCGGGCTCCGTCCCGCTCCACGACTTCCTCAAGACGGCGGGGACGCTCACGCACCCCGAGCGGGTGCTCCTCGTCGAGCAGGCGCTGCTGATGCTCGAGGGGAACTACGTGCACCTGCCGCTGAAGTCGGCGATGCACGCGGTCAACCCGGTCCAGCGGCTGCGCCTGCTGCGCGCCCGGCTGCTGCGCCAGACTCCCGAGACCATGGATCCCGAGCGGGTCTTCCACATGGAGATGTCCGGGGTCTTCCACTCGGTCCGCGACCTGCACACGAACTACCTGCTGCCCGCGCCGTTCGCCGGGATGATCGCCTACCTGCCCTTCCAGGTGGAGCGCTTCGTCGAGGGTGCGGACGAGAAGTACATCGTCACCCGGATCGCCCAGGGCATGTCGGCACCGCCGTTCGGCGTCGGCGTCGAGATCACGCACTGGAACGGCATGCCGATCAAGCGGGCGGTGGCGGTGAACGCCGACCGCTTCGCCGGCAGCAACATGGCCGCCCGGCTGGCCCGCGGGGTCGACTCGCTGACCATCCGTTCGCTGCGCATGCACCTGCCCCCGGACGAGGAGTGGGTGACGGTCAGCTACCTCGACGCCGGTGGGGTGCGCCGGGAGCTGCGCGAGCCCTGGCTGGTCGCTCCCAACGCCCCGACGCTGACCGACACCGAGACCATCAGCACGGCCGCCGCCTCGATGGGCCTGGACCTGCACGCCGACGAGACGGGTCGCGCCCGCGCGCTGCTCTACGCACCCCAGGCCGTGGAGCAGACCTTCGGCAACATGGCGGTCGAGGTCTCCGCGGAGCCGGCCGCCGCCGGTGGTGAGGTGACCTCCACGATGCCCCTGGTCTTCCGGGCCCGCAGCGTCGTGACCGCCTCGGGCACCTTCGGCCACCTGCGGATCTTCACCTTCAGCGTCCAGGACCCGGCCGCCTTCGTGGCCGAGTTCGTCCGCCTGGTGGAGCTGCTGCCGCAGGAGGGCCTCATCCTCGACGTACGGGGCAACGGCGGCGGCCACATCTTCGCCAGCGAGTTCACCCTGCAGACCATGACGCCGCGGCGGATCACCCCGGAGCCTGTGCAGTTCAGCTGCACCCCGCTGAACCTGGAGATCTGCCGGCGGCACAAGGACAACCCGACCCACCAGATCGACCTGGGGCCCTGGTTCCCCTCGATGGAGCAGGCGGTCGAGACCGGGTCCATCTACTCGTCGGCGTTCCCGATCACCCCGGAGGACGGCGCCAACGCCATCGGCCAGCGCTACTTCGGGCCGGTCGTCCTGGTCACCGACGCCCGGTGCTACTCCGCCACCGACATCTTCGCTGCGGGCTTCCAGGACCACGCCATCGGTCCGGTGCTCGGGGTGGCCGACAACACCGGCGCCGGCGGCGCGAACGTCTGGACCCACGGGCTGCTCAAGGCGCTGCGGGACCTGCCACCGGACCCTGAGGACCCGTACGCCCCGCTGCCCAAGCAGGCCGACATGCGGGTGGCGATCCGCCGCACGCTGCGGGTGGGCACGCTCGCGGGCACCCCCGTGGAGGACCTCGGCGTCCGCTCCGACGTCCGGCACGAGATGACCCGCCGCGACGTGCTGGAGAACAACGTCGACCTGCTCGACGCAGCGGGCGCCCTGTTGGCCGGCCGCCCGGTCCGGCGGCTGCGCCTGACCCCGTCGCTGGCCGCCGACGGGACCCTCACCCTTCAGCTCACCACCGCCGGGATGGACCGGGTCGACGTGTACGTGGACGGCCGGCCGCGCGGCAGCAGCGACGTGACCGACGGGGACGCGACGCTGACCTTCGCCGGGGCCGGCGCCGCGACGACGATCCAGGTGCAGGGCTTCGCCGCCGGCGATCTCGTGGCCGCGCGGACCCAGTCGCTCTGACCGGGTGGCGCTCGGCCGCACGAACGCCACGTCGCTGCGCACCAGCCGCACCGTCGGCGAGATCGTGCGGGCCAACGTCCTGACGGTCTTCAACGGCGTGCTGGTCACCCTGTTCGTCCTCGTCGTGGCGACCGGCCGGTGGCAGAACGGGCTCGTCGCCGGGGTCGTCGTCGCCAACGCCGCGATCGTGATCGTCCAGGAGCTGCGGGCCAAGCGGACCCTCGACCGGCTGGCGGTGCTGAACTCGCCACGGGCCCGCGTGGTGCGCGACGGCGCCGAGCTGGACGTGCCGGTCGCCGACGTCGTCCTCGCCCGCCCACTGCTCGCCTGGAAGGGTCGCCCTGATCGCGGCGATGGCCGCGATCGCGGTGGCCGTCGTGGCGATCCGCCCCCTCGGTGGGGTGATCGTGCTCCTGCACGTCACCCCACGGGCCGAGCTGGCCGCAGGGGTCCTCGGCGTCGGTGGTGCGCTGCTGGTCGAGCTCTGCTCGCGGGTCTTCAGCGCGACCCCGGCAGCGCCCAGGACGAGGTCTGCGCCAGCGCGCTGATCCCGGCCGCGCCCAGGGCGTCCACCTCCCCGGCCAGCCAGCGCAGCGGGACCGGGTCCGGCGCGCTCAGGAGCGCGGCCAGCCGGCCGGTGGCCAGCGCGACCCGCGTCGTGCCGGGCAGCTCCGGGTCGTCGGCCGGGGCGGCGAGGCCCCAGGGCTCGCCCACCTCGTCGCAGAGGCCCGGCAGCCGGCCCAGCAGATCCGCGCAGCCGGCAGCCAACCGCCACCAGCGGCCCGCGTCCACGTCGGCGCTCCCCGTGGTCGCGGCCGACCAGCGCAGGAGGCTGACGACCTCCTGCCACACCACGTCGGAGACCACGGCCGTCACCACGGAGGACTCCGGGGGACGCCGGGCGAGCACGAGCCGGTGCGCACCCTTCGGGTCGAAGAGTCGCTGCCGCAGGTCGTCATCCATGGCGCCCACGCTGCCCCCGGAGTACGAGGGGGGCCTGAACGGGAGCTGTGAGTCCGGTGTCCATGGGGTGTCGTCCAGAATGGGGTCGTGATCAGGGATGCGGTCGCAGCCGATGCCGGGCGCTGCGCGGCGATCTATGCGCCGTACGTGCTCGAGACCGCGATCTCCTTCGAGAGCGAGCCGCCGACGGCCGCGGAGATGGCGGAGCGGATCGCCGAGGCGCAGCGGGCGCATGCCTGGCTGGTCCTCGAGGACGACGGCGACGTCGTGGGGTACGCCTACGGCGGGGCGTTCATGTCCCGCGCGGCGTACCAGTGGGCGACCGCGGTCAGCGTCTACCTGGCCGCCGGGCGCCGACGGACCGGAGGCGGCCGGGCGCTGTACGAGGCGCTGTTCGACCGGCTCGCTGCCCGTGGGCACCGCACCGCCCTGGCCGGGATCGCCCTGCCGAACGAGGCCAGCACCGGACTGCATGCCGCGCTCGGCTTCGAGCCGGTGGGCACCTACCGGCGGGTGGGCTGGAAGCACGGCCGGTGGCACGACGTCGCCTGGTACCAGCGTGCTCTCGGCGAGGACGAGGGACCGCCCGTCCCGCTCCGATGACCGGGTACTGACCGGGTACGCAGCCGGACGACGCCACCCCTCCGTCGGGCGGCGTCGTCCGGCTGCGAGTCAGGGGGTGCCGGTCGTCGGCAGGCCGGCGGCGGACCAGGCGAGGAAACCGCCGACCACATCGGTGGCCCGGTGCAGGCCGAGGGACCGCAGTGCGTCGGCGGCCAGGCTGGACGTGTAGCCCTCCGAGCAGAGCACGATCACGTCGACGCCGTATCCCGTGGCCTGCGGCAGCCGCGCGTCACTGGCCGGGTCGAAGCGCCACTCCAGGACGTTGCGCTCGACGAAGAGCGACCCGGGCACCTCGCCCTCGCGCAACCGCTGGGCAGCGGGCCGGATGTCGACGAGTAGCGCGCCGTCGGCGATCCGCGCGGCGGCCTCGTGCGGGGACACGCGCACGATGCGGGAGCGGGCCTCGGCCAGCAGGTCGTCGATCGTCCGGGCGCCGCGGGGCCGGGCACGAGCCGGGGCGCTCACCAGTCCACCCCCGCACGCTCGGTGCCGGTGCGGACGAGGGCCGCGCCGTCGATCCGGTAGGTGTTCATCCAGGACAGCCCCGGCGTGTAGACGTGCACGCTGACCGCCGGCTCGCTCTGGGTGTTCGTCACCGTGTGCACGTAGTGCGGGCCGAAGTGCCGCACCCGGCCGGTGGTGAGGTCGGCGGTGGACTCGTGGACGCCGGTGCGCCCGGCCGCGACGACCCGTTCGGTGAGGGTGCCCCGCACGACGGTGAAGGCGCCGGCCGACGTGCCGTGGTCGTGCAGCGGCGTGCCCTGGTCGGGCAGCCAGGAGAGCAGCCAGACCTGCGCGTCGGCGAGGTCGGCGTGCAGGGACGGGTCGAGCACCGCGGCCGCGTCGGCGGCGGGCAGCAGGTGCGTCCACCGGCCGGCCGACCGGTACCGCACGCGGTGGAGCCAGTGCGGGGCCGCGGCGCCGAGGGCCGCGGCCAGGCCGGCCGCGCCGGTGCGGCGGACGGTGGCGTCGGAGGGGGATCGGCCGAGGACGGGGGAGGACAGGAGGGTGCTGGTCATGGGTGTTCCCGGGGGGTGCGGCGCGTTCGGCAGGCCACTGCAGCGGGACTCGCAGGCGACGTGGCGCGGGGACGCGGAAGGAGAGGTGGCAGCGAGGTCGGTCAGCGGGCCGGACAGAGCGCGCTGGCGACCCGTCCGAGATCGACAGCGGCCCGGCGGTAGAGCTCGGACGCGGCAGCCATGACCTGATGTGACCAGGACGGGCATATCCCTGTCAAGTCCATCGGATTGGTAGGGTTTTTGTGTCGCGGCCGGTGCAGGGCGGCCGCGGGGACGCCGGACCGCACGGGGACGGCGATGACCGAGGGGATGGGCGACGGTGCTGCAGCTGCCCCGGCCCGACCGCGAGGGCTTCTGGCCCGGCCGCCGGGTAGACGCCTTCGACGGACTCTGTCCAAGGGCCGCTCCGTCGTTCCCTCCTGAGTAGTCGCAGCCGCCCGCGCCCGGGGGCGAGGCGGCGGGGAGAGCGAATCGACGGCGGTGCGGCCCGCGGGACCGTCCCTCCACCCACCCGTCTTCGCAGGAGTACATCCGTGTCCGTCACCGACGAACTGCTCGCCAACAACGCCCGGTACGCCGAGTCCTTCACCGGCCCGCTGCCGCTGCCGCCGTCCAAGCACATCGCCGTCCTGGCCTGCATGGACGCGCGCCTCGACGTCTATCGCGTCCTCGGTCTGGCAGAGGGGGAGTCGCACGTGATCCGCAACGCCGGGGGCGTCGTGACCGACGACGCGATCCGGTCCCTCGCCATCAGCCAGCGGCTGCTCGGTACGAAGGAGATCGTCCTCATCCACCACACCGACTGCGGCATGCTGACCTTCACCGATGAGGAGTTCCGCTCCTCGATCGAGCAGGAGGTCGGGAGCCGGCCGGCCTGGCACTCGGAGGCGTTCCCCGAGGTCGAGGCCGACGTGAAGGCCTCGATCCAGCGGATCCGGGACAGCGCGTTCATCCCGGACAGGAGCAGTGTCCGGGGCTTCGTGTTCGACGTCGCCACCGGACGGCTCACCGAAATCTCCTGAGTCCTGCGCCGTCCCGGCTGGAGCACACCACCGGCCGGGACGGCGGACACGGCGTCAGTCGGGGAGACCGCCGCGCCCTTCTCGGCGAGCAGGATGCTCATGCCCCGGTGCGGCGGGTCGGCCTGCGGATCGGTCTTGCACAACAGCGCGATCAGCCCGGCCCGGCGCGCATTGGTGATCCAGGTCTTCGACCCGTCGACCACCTACTCGTCGCCGAAGGCCCGCGCGGTGGTGCGCATCGCCTGCAGGTCGGGGCCGCCGCCGGGCTCGGTGAGCGCCATCGTGGCGCGGAGCTCGCCGGTGGCCAGCCGGGGCAGGTACCGCTCGCGCTGCGCGTGCGTGCCGTAGGTGGCGATGAGGGCGCAGACGACGCTGTGTCCGCCCATCGAACCGGCCACGCTCATCCAGCCGCGGGCGAGCTCCTCGGTGACGAGGGCGAAGCAGGCCGTGGAGACCTGGACCCCGCCGTAGGGCGGGGGCACGACAGGCCGAAGACCCCGAGCTGCTTCATCTGCTCGATGAGCGCCTCGGGGTAGGTGTTCGCGTGCTCGAGCTCGCGAACGACGGGCCGGACCTCGCTGTCGACGAAGTCGCGGACCAGCCGGACGATCTCGCGCTCCTCAGTGGACAGCTGCGACGTGCTCATCGGGCCTCTTCCTCCCTGCCGTCGGGCCACCGCGGCTGTCGTGATCATCATCGCCGCCCGTTGCTAGGGTGCGCGCGTGCAGCCACCGTCCGGCCCGCTGACCGGGATCCGCGTCGTCGAGCTGTCGGGGCTGGGGCCTGCTCCCTATGCCTGCATGCTGCTGGCCGAGCTGGGCGCGGACGTGATCCGGGTGGGCCGTCCGGGCGGTGGCGGACACCTGATCAGCCCCGAGATCGACAACCTCAACCGGAGTCGGCCCAGCGTCGCCGTCGACCTGAAGAGCCCCGACGGCCGGGAGGTCCTCCTGCGCCTGCTGGACCGGGCCGACGTGCTGGTGGAAGGGAACCGGCCCGGGGTGGTGGAGCGGCTCGGTGTCGGCCCCGAGGACGCGCTCGCGCGCAATCCGCGGCTGGTCTACGCGCGGATGACCGGCTGGGGGCAGCACGGTCCGCTGGCCGCCCGCGCCGGTCACGACATCAACTACCTCGGCCTGACCGGCGCCCTGCACGCCATCGGGACGGCGGACAAGCCGGTCGTGCCGCTGAACATCGGCGCCGACTTCGGCGGCGGGTCGCTGTTCCTCGTCGTCGGGATCCTCGCCGCGCTGCTGGAGCGGGCAGGCAGCGGTCAGGGGCAGGTGGTCGACGCGGCGATGGTCGACGGGGCGAGCTCGCTGGTCACCATGATCTACGGGATGCTCGGGGGCGGGCTGTGGCAGGACCGGCGCGCGGCCAATCTCCTCGACGGCGGGGCGCCGTTCTACGACACCTACACCTGCGCCGACGGCAGGCATGTCGCCGTCGGCGCGCTGGAGCCCCAGTTCTACGCCGCCCTGCTCGAGGGCACCGGCCTCACCGGCGCCCTGGCCGGCGGGCAGTACGACGTCGCGCAGTGGCCCGAGCACCGGCGGCGCTTCGCCGAGGTGTTCGCCTCGCGGACCCGCGACGAGTGGGCGGCCGCCTTCGCCGGCACCGATGCCTGTGTCACCCCGATCCTGAGCCTGCGCGAGGCCCCGGCCGACCCGCACCTCGTGGCGCGCGGGACGTTCGTCGAACTGGACGGGGTGACGCAGCCCGGTCCCGCGCCGCGGTTCTCCCGCACGCCCGGCGCCGTCCGCGGCGGTCAGCGGCTGCCGGGTGCCGACACCCGCGAGGTGTTGTCGGAGTGGGGCTTCGCCGACGACGAGGTGGAGCGGCTGCTGACTGGCGGTGCGGTCGCGGAGGCCCCGCCGGAGCGTTGAGAGCCTGGAACGAGACGGTATGACGGTGGTACCGAGCGCGAGAGGGGAACCGGTGGCGGACGAGGTGCTGGTGGAGGGACGCGAGGGCGTCCAGATCATCACGATCAACCGGCCGGGGGCGAAGAACGCCCTCGACCGTGCCGTGGCCGAGGGGGTGGCCGCCGCCATCGACGAGCTCGACGCCTCCGACGACCTCCGCGTGGGCGTGCTGACCGGGGCCGGGGGCACCTTCTCCTCGGGCATGGACCTCAAGGCGTTCCTGCGCGGCGAGACCCCGATGATCGGGGACCGCGGGCTCTGCGGCATCACCCGGACCCCGCCGCGCAAGCCGCTGATCGGGGCCGTCGAGGGGTGGGCGCTGGCCGGCGGGTTCGAGCTGCTGCTGGCCTGCGACCTGGTCGTGGCGTCGGAGACCGCACGCTTCGGCGTCCCCGAGGTCAAGCGCTCCCTCGTGGCCGCCGGGGGCGCCGCACTGCTGCTGCCGCAGCGGGTGCCGTTCAACCTCGCGCTGGAGATGCTGCTGACGGGCGAGCCCCTGACGGCCGTCCGCGCGGCGGAGATCGGCCTGGTCAACCGGCTCACCGCCGAGGGGCAGGCGCTGCCGGGCGCCCTGGAGCTCGCCGCCACCATCGCGGCGAACGGGCCGCTGGCGGTGGCCGCCACCAAGGCCGTCGCCCGTGGCAGTTCCGACTGGACCTTCGCGGACAGCTGGGCGGAGCAGGAGAAGCTCATCGCGCCCGTGTTCGCCAGCGAGGACGCGCGCGAGGGCGCGACCGCCTTCGCGGAGAAGCGGGCGCCGGTCTGGAAGGGCCGCTGACCGGCCACCAGGGATGCGTGGGAAGGTGGCCGGTACTGGCAATCGGAAGGGGCGGAACATGCGGGACGCAGTGATCGTGGAGGCCGTTCGGACGCCGGTCGGCAAGCGCAACGGCGGGTTGTCCGGTCTGCACCCGGCGGACCTCTCCGCGCACGTGCTCAACAGCCTCGTGCAGCGGGCGGGCGTGGACCCGGCGCTGGTCGACGACGTCATCTGGGGCTGCGTCGGCCAGGTGGGTGAGCAGACCTTCGACATCGCCCGGACGGCGGTGCTGACCGCGGGCTGGCCCGAGACCGTCACCGGCGTGACCATCGACCGCCAGTGCGGCTCTTCGCAGCAGTCGGTGCACTTCGCGGCGGCTGGGCTCGTCGCCGGGCAGTACGACGTCGTCGTCGCGGGCGGGGTCGAGTCGATGAGCCGGGTCCCCATGGGCTCGTCGATCGGCAAGGACAGCGGTGGGCCCTACTCCCAGACCTACCTCGACCGTTACGACGGAGCGTTCCCCAACCAGGGCGTCGGCGCGGAGATGATCGCCGAGAAGTGGGGTCTGTCCCGCCAGCAGCTCGACGAGTTCTCCGTCGCCTCCCACGAGAAGGCCGCCGCCGCCCGGGACGGGGGCCGGTTCGAGGCGCAGATCGCCTCCGTCACCCTGCCCGACGGCACCGTCGTGAGCCAGGACGAGGGAATCCGGCCGGGCACGACGACCGAGGTCCTGAGTGGTCTGAAGACGGTGTTCAAGCCCGAGGGCGGAGTCATCACCGCCGGCAACGCCTCGCAGATCTCCGACGGCTCCGCCGCGCTGCTGATGATGACCGCCGAGAAGGCGCAGGAGCTCGGGTTGACGCCGCTCGCCCGCGTGCACACCGCCGTCCTGGCCGGTGCGGACCCGGTGATGATGCTGACCGCGCCGATCCCGGCCACCGAGAAGGCGCTGAAGAAGTCGGGCCTGCGGATCGACGAGATCGGTGCGTTCGAGGTCAACGAGGCGTTCGCTCCTGTGCCGCTGGCCTGGCTCGCGGACCTCGGCGCGGACGCCAAGGCGCTGAACCCCAATGGCGGCGCGATCGCTCTGGGTCACCCGCTCGGCGGCTCCGGTGCCCGGCTCATGACGACGCTGCTGCACCACATGCGGGACAACGGCATCCGTTACGGGCTGCAGACCATGTGCGAGGGCGGCGGGCAGGCCAACGCCACCATCCTCGAGCTGCTCTGAGCTCCTGCACCTGACCGCGGCGGTGCGCCGCGGTCAGGTGCCGTGCGGCGTGCCGCCGTCCGGCCAGACCGCGAGCAGGGTCCGGACCCCCGCGACCAGCGACAGGGGCCGGTCGAGCATCGGGTGGTGACCCGCGTCGGGCAGGTCGACCACCGGAAGGTGCCCGGTGACCAGTCCGGCCGTCTCCCCGGCCATCGCCGGACTGACCAGGCCCTTCTCGCACCGGAACAGCGCGACGGGCGTCGTCAGCTGGGGCAGCATCTGGGTGAGCAGGGGGCGCGTCCCCCAGAACTTCGGGTCGAACTTCCACCGCCACCCGTCGCTGTCCTGTCGCAGCGACCCGCGGGCGACGTGGTCCCGGACGTAGGGGAGCAGCACGTCCTGGGCCGGGATGGTCCAGAATCGCGTCATCGCGTCATCGCGTCATCGCGTCATCGCCTCGTCGGCAGTCGCGTACGGACGGTGCGGTCGCTGCCGGTCGCGCAGCCGCTCGTCCTCCGGCGGCTGCCGGTCGATGGGCGAGTCGATGACCGCGACGCCCGAGACGGTCCCGGGGTGCTCGACCCCGATGGTCAGGGCCACCCACCCGCCCATGCTGTGGCCCAGGACGACGGGGCGGTCGAGACCCTCGGCCGCGGCCACGGCGACGACTTCCCGGGCCCACTGCTTCATGTCGTAGGGGTCCCGCCGGCCGCTGTCGCCGTGCCCGGTGAGGTCCACCGCGACGACCCGGTGCGAGTGCAGCTGCGGCGCGATGTGGTCCCACCAGCCCGAATGCGCTGCCCCGCCGTGCACCAGTACGAGGCTGGGCAGCGATCGGTCGCCCCACACCCGGTAGTGGACGCGTGCGCCCTCGACCTCGACGTCCCGGTGTTCCGGTGCTGCGGCGAGCGCTTGCGTGAACCAGTCGGGGGCGGCAGCCTCTTCGGCTCCGGGGCGGGACATGCGGAACTCCTTCTGCTGCAACCCGCCGGGCGGTCGGCGCGGGCAGACCCACGCTACCCAGCGCAGTTCCGGCCGCTCCGATGAGGACCGGCCGGCGACGACGTCTGAACACAATGACGGGGTCACCACCGAGAAGGGGCACACCATGAGTCGAACACCTGCGGGCAGGACGACGAGCGGGCCGCTCGACGCGGAGTTCACGGCGACGATGGTCCGGAGCCCGGCCGCGGGCGGATGGACCTACGTGCAGATGCCCGGGTCCGCCCACTACTTCGGGACCCGCGGCCTGGTGAAGGTCCGCGGCAGCGTCGACGGGCACCCGTTCGAGAGCTCGTTCATGGCGATGGGCGACGGGACGCACAAGCTGCCGGTGCGGTCCGACGTCCGGAAGGCGATCGGAAAGCAGGCCGGTGACACGGTGACCGTGCACCTCGAGGAGCGCCTCGGCTGACCGTCTCCGGGGAGGGGTCAGCGGGTGCTCCGCGAGGGGAGCAGCCCCTCCTCGTGGTCGAGCTCGCGCTCCAGTT
>JAOPUS010000201.1 GCA_025963345.1 Blastococcus sp.
ACGCTCTTCCGATCTCGGCGCGCAGGTCTACCGGTTGCGCGGCGAACTGCTGCCCCTCGTCCGGCTCACCGACGTCCTGGGCCTGGCCTCCGAGCGGCACGACGGCCATGTGGTGATCGCTGTTCTCCGGTCGGAGGGACGCCGTTTCGGCCTCGTCGTCGACCGGGTGATCAACACCGAGGAGATCGTCGTCAAGGCGGTCGGTGGACAGCTCAAGGCGATCGGGCTGTACTCCGGCGCCACGGTGCTCGGTGACGGCACCGTCGCCCTGATCCTCGACGTGCAGGCACTGGCCCGCCGCGCCCTGCGTCCCGAGACCGCCGACCGCCAGGAATCCCGGGCTTCCGCGGCCCGCGCCGCGACCGTCGAGACGGAGCGCCAGCGGATGCTGCTCGCCTCGATCGGCGGCGGCCGGCGGGTGGCCATCCCGCTGGACACCGTCACCCGCCTCGAGCAGGTGCGCGCCGACTCGGTGGAGAAGGTCGGCAACCGCGAGGTGGTCCAGTACCGCGGCGCGATCCTGCCGATCGTCCGGCTCGACCGGCACCTGGGTGCCTACGGCGAGACCGACCGCGAGGTGCTCGAGGTCATCGTCTACGCCGACCACGGTCGCAGCGTCGCCATCGTCGTCGAGGAGATCCTCGACATCGTCGACGGCGAGGCTGCCATCCGCAGCGACATCGACGACCTGGGCCTGCTCGGCTCCGCCGTCCTCGGCGACAGGGTGACCGAGCTGCTCGACGTCCGCGCCGCGATCCTGGCCGCCGACCCGGCCTTCTACAACACCTCGATCCCCACCGCCACGACGCCCGCGGGCGCCCCCACCTCTCTGCTGGAGGTCTGACCGTGACCGCCCCGACCGACATCAAGGCTCCCGCCACGAGCGGGCAGCTCGCCACCTTCTGGCTGGACGGCGATCTCTACGGCATCGAGGTGGAGCACGTGCAGGAGGTGCTCCGCAGCCAGCAGCTGACCCGCGTGCCCCTCGCACCCACGGCGGTGGCGGGGCTGATCAACCTGCGCGGCCAGGTCGTGACCGCGATGGAGCTGAGGGAGCGCCTCGGCCGCCCGCCGCGCGCCGAGGGCACCGCCGCCGTCGTCATCGTCGTGCGGCTGCACGGCGAGGCCGTGAGCCTGCTCGTCGACTCGATTGCCGACGTCGTCGACGTGGACGCCAGCGACTTCGAGGCCCCGCCGGACACTCTCGAGGGTCAGGCGCGGGAGCTGATCCGCGGTGCCTACAAGCTGGACGGCCAGCTGCTCCTGGCCCTGGACGTCCATAAGGCCGTCAGCGCCTGATCCGGTTACTGAGCGCAATCTCCTGATAACACAGGTAGACCGAACACGCGGCCGTCACCCCTTCACGCTCCTGCGAAGGGGTGACGGCCGCTCCGGTGTGGCTCGCGTTCCCGGCCGTTCCCGGCCAGCATGGTGCGACCCACCTCTGGAGGTGAACGTCGTGCCCTACTCCCTGGTCAGTGCCGCCACGCTCGGTTTCGACCTGGTGCGGCTGCCTGCGGGCCGCTCGGTCGCCACGGTCCTGCTGGCCGCCCTGGGCGCCGATGTCACGGCCCTCACCTCCGTCGCCGACGTGCACCCCGGCCGTGGTCTGGCCCGCGGGGAGCGCGGAGTGCTCGCCGTCCGCTCCCGCAAGGCCCGCGAGCTGGCCGCGTCCGTCCCCCACATGCGCGGCGTGGCCGCGGGCGCGGCAGCGGGCGACCGGACGGCGGTCCTCGTCGCCCAGCTCGAGCGAGGCACGATCGGTGACGCCCCCACCCTCGAACGACTCCTCCGGGACGAGGTGCTGGGCCCCGAGCACCCCGCCCACGCCCTGCTGTCCGACGACGAGCTGGCCGAGGCGGCCGACGTGCTCGCCGATGCGGCTCTCGGGCACTGGGCCGCCGGCGTGCTCCCGCCACTCGTCCGCCGGGAACTGACCGGGCCGTTCGACCGTGCCCTGGACCGCGGTGCCGTCTCCGGCCCCCCGGTGGACGACGGCCTTGCCGAGCTCCTCGACGCCGTCCGCGGCCTGGACGCGCCCGGCCGGGCGGCCTGGCGGGCCGCCGTGGACGAGGGCCGGGCCGACCGCCGTCCCTGGGCCACCGCGATGCACGAGGCCTCCTGGGCCGGTCACGTGTCCGGGCGCACCCGGTCGCTGGCGGTCGCCCAGCTGCACGCCGTCCAGGCGTTCCTGGACGGCGGCTTCGACCTGCACGACGGCGCCGCCGGTGTCTGGAACGCGCTGGCCGGCTGTGTGCAGGGGACGGCCGTGGCCGATCTGCTCGACGAGGCCTCGCTCGCGGTCCTGCAGGCGCCCTGGGTGCGTGTCAGCGGCCGCTGAGCCGCTCTGCACGTCCTCGCCCGGTGCCCCGAGCGTCCACGCGCGGGTGCCCTGGTTCAGCAGGGGCTCGGCGATCCCCGACCCCGTGACTTCTCCGGGCTGTGGGCCGTCCGCGATGGAGCCAGCATGTCCGGCGTTCGTTCTGACTCCCTCGGAAACGTGTGTCGACAAATGGCCGAAAGGACATTCCCGCGCTTTGCGAGTCGGTCACCGATGAATCGCGTAACGAATTCGCGATAACGGTTCAGTTCCGGATCCGGCGGACCGACAATTGCCGGGAGAGGCAATACCGCCGAGCGACTCCCGTCGTACTCGCGGTATGCGATGCCCGGTCCCGCTCAAGGGCCGCGGACTCCTGCCGATACAGAGACGACAGCCTGCTGGGCTGACCCAGCAGGGAAGCAGGAGGACACGCGTGAACCCGATCAGGGTGATGGTCGTCGACGATTCCGTCGTCGTCCGCAAGATCGTGACCGACG
>JAOPUS010000223.1 GCA_025963345.1 Blastococcus sp.
CGGGTGCTGATCGGCCGCGGGCTCGCCGCGCTGGAGCGGGCCGGGCAGAGCGGGTCCGGGCTGGGCCCGTACGCGCTGCAGGCCGCGATCGCCGCCTGTCACGCCCGCGCGCGCACCGCCGAGGCCACCGACTGGGCACAGATCGCCGCGCTCTACGAGGCGCTCGCCGAACTGACGCCGTCCCCGGTGGTGGAGCTCAACCGCGCCGTCGCGGTGTCCCGGGCCTACGGCCCCGCGGCCGGTCTGGAGCTGGTCGACGCGCTGACCGACGTTCCGGCGCTGCGCGGCTACCACCTGCTGCCCAGCGTCCGGGGTGACCTGCTGGAGCAGCTCGGACGACGCGACGAGGCGCGCCGGGAGTTCGAGCGCGCGGCCTCGATGACCCGCAACGAGCGGGAGCAGGCGTTGCTGCGCGACCGGGCCGCGGCGTGCGCTGCGCCGTCCGGCCGTGCGCTCGGCAGCTGACGGAGCTCAGCTCCGCATCAGCCGCCGGGCGTGCTCCTCCTCCTCGGGGAGCACTGGTGAGGGCGCTCCCCAGACCAGTTGCCAGGCGGTGCGAGCCCCGTCGGGGCCGTCCCCCCATCCGCGGGCCAGCGCCTCCTCGACCAGCGAACGCACCCGCGACTCGTTCTCGGGCTCGGTGGCGAAGAGCAGCCGCAGCGTCACCGCCGAGCCCGAACGGTGGGCGCGGGTGTGATGCGGCGCCAGGGGGCAGGGCGGCTCGTGCGACCAGCTGCCGCACAACGCGACGGTGATCGCCGCCCCGGGCGCGGCGTCGTCGCCGCCGGGGTCCAGGTCCAGGACCGCGTCGTGGGCATACGCCGCCCGGGTCATGGGGTGTCTCGCTCCGGGAGAGTGGCTCGCCGGTCCTCGGCATCCATGGGGAGAGGTTCTAGCCGGGAACGGCGACTGCCGGGGAGATCGCGACCGTCAGTCGGGCGGTGCGTTCTCCGCGAGCTGGGCGAGCAGTCGCCGCAGCTCGGCGACCTCGGCGTCGTCCAGCCCGGCGCGCAGCCGGCCGTCGAACGCGCCCGCGGCCCGGCGCAGCCGCAGGAAGAGTGCCTCGCCGGCTTCCGTCACAGTGACGCGCTGCACCCGACGGTTGTCCGCCGTCCGCTCCCGCCGGACCAGGCCCTCGCGCTCGAGTCCGTCGAGGTGGTGGCTGAGCGTGGGCTGGCGGATGCCGACGGCCTCGGCCAGCTCGCCCTGGGTGCGGTGTCCCGCGGTCTTCAGTGAGAGCAGCACCAGCCAGGTGGGCCGGGAGCCGCCGACGGCGGCCAGCGCGGCGTCGAACTCCCTGCTCAGCACCTTGGCGGTGGAGCTGACCAGGAGTCCGATCGGGATCTCGGAGGGGCGCACATCGCGACGATAGACGTCGAAACTTTAGACGTCTATCGTCGACTCATGGCCGGCACTGCGACCCGTCGCCTGGCTCCGCGGTGGCGGAAACTCCTGCTCACCACGCACGTCGGCGCCTCGGTCGGGCTGCTCGGCACTGACGCCACCGTGCTGCTCCTCGCCGTGACCGGCGCGCAGGGACGCGACCCCGGCGCGGTCTATCCGGCCGCCCAGCTGATCGGCTCCCGGCTGCTCGTGCCCGCGGCCCTGCTCTCGCTGGTCACCGGCGTGCTGTTGGGCCTGCTGACGCCGTGGGGGTTGTTCCGTCACTGGTGGGTGACGGCGAAGCTGGTGCTCACCACCGCCGGCGCCGTCCTCTCGCTCGTCGTCCTCACGCCCGCCCTCACCGGACTGGCCGACGCCGCCGGAGGACCCGTCGCGTTCACGCAGCGGCTGGAGCTCGTGCGCGACTCCGGCGCGGCGTCGCTGGTCCTCGTGGCCACGCTCGTGCTGTCGGTCTACAAGCCGTTCGGCCGCGTCCGGCGGCGCAGGGAGCCCGCCCGCACCCGTTGAATCAGGGCAGCCGCTCGAGCAGGACCCGCGCCACGGCCGTCGCCGCCGGCTCGACCGACGAGGCCTCAGCGGCCGCGCGCAGCCAGTCGGTCAGCGGCGGCCCGACGGCGGGGGAGAGGGCGGTGATCCACGCGGCGGTGCCCGCGCGGGCCTCGGCCACGTGCTCGGTGCCGCCGTCCCGGTGCGCGACCACCTCGGGACGGGTGGCCAGCAGCCCGCCGGTCCGCCAGTTCCCCGGGGTGGTGCGCGCGACCAGCTGGTCGAGGCGGTCGGCCACCGTCCGGAGGAGTGCGCGGTCGTCCATGGGCGCATCCTCCCGTGCGAGGCAGTTCCGTGATGCCTGTCGGACTGGCAGGGTGGCGGGATCCGGGCGGTCGACGAAGGTGGGTCGGGCATGGCGGGCAGGCTTCCCCGGCTCGCGGCCGTGCCGCTCGCGCTGGCCGTGCTCGCCGGGTGCACGACGTTCGCTGACGGCGGCCAGGAGACGACCCACGCGGGGCACACCTCGGCGTCGGCCTCGCTCAGCCTGAGCCCGTCGCCCAGCGCCGCGCCGACCACGCCCGCGGTGAACGTGCTGCCGGGCATGCCGGCGGTGGTCGACCCGGCCAACCTGTACTCCGAGGCCGGCGCCGGGATGCTCAGCCCGGCCGCGGCCGCCGCCAGACCCCTGGTCTACGTGCCGCACAACAAGTCCGGCGACGTCCGTGTGATCGACGCGGCCACCTTCCAGGTCATCGGCTCCTTCCCGGCCGGGGTGGAGGTCCAGCACGTCGTGCCCTCCTGGGACATGCAGACGCTGTATGCCACCGACGACATCGGGAACACGATCACCCCGATCGACCCCACGACCGGCCAGAACGGCCCCCGGATCCCGGTGGTCGATCCGTACAACATGTACTTCCTGCCCGACGGGAGCGCTGCGGTCTCCGTCGCCGAAGCCCGCAGATCACTGGTCTTCTACGACCCGCACACGTGGGCCGAGCAGGGGCAGCTGGCGGTCCCGGACTGCGGCGGCATCGACCACGCCGACTTCACCGCCGACGGCCGAACGGCGGTCTTCACCTGCGAGTTCGCCGGCCGCGTGGCGGTCGTGGACGTCGCCACACGCACGCTGCTGCGGATCATCGACATGCCCACCCGCAACACCCACATGGGGCCGCAGGACATCAAGCTCTCACCGGACGGCCAGCGCTTCTACATCGCAGACTCCGACCAGGGCGGGCTGTGGGTGCTCGACGGCGCCGCGACCCAGGTCATCGGGCAGATACCCACCGGCGCCGGGGCGCACGGCCTCTACCTCAGCCGCGACGCGACGCTGCTCTACGTGACCAACCGGCTGGCCGGCAGCGTCAGCGTCCTCGATGCCCGCACCGGCGCCGAGCGCGCCGTCTGGCCTGTTCCTGGCGGGAGCCCGGACATGGGCGGGGTCACCGCCGACGGCAGCCAGCTGTGGCTCTCCGGTCGGTACAACGACGAGGTCTACGTGCTGTCGACGGTGGACGGGCGGTTGCTCGCCCGCATCCCGGTCGGGGCCGGGCCGCACGGGCTGTGCGTCTGGCCGCAGCCCGGGCGCTACTCGCTGGGGCACACCGGCGTCACGCGCTGACGGCCGGCTCCCGGCGCATGGGCACGTGCGGGATGCCGTCCTCGACGTAGCCCGGTCCGCTGCGGACAAACCCGAACCGCTCGTACCAACCCTCCAGGTGGGCCTGCGCGCCGAGGGTGATCGGGACGTCGCCGCACAGCGCGATCCCTTCCTCGATCAGCCGGGCCGCCAGCCCCTGCCCGCGGAAGGCCGCGGTGGTCGCCACCCGGCCGATCGCCCTGCTCGCCCCGTCGTCCAGGACCCGGATCGTCGCGGCGATCTCACCGTCCACCTCGAACCACAGGTGGACGGTCGCCGGCTCGACGTCCCGGCCGTCCAGTTCGGGATAGGGGCACTCCTGCTCGACGACGAACACGTCGACCCGGAGGCGGCACAGGCCGTAGACCTCGAACGGGCCGAGCTCGGCGAAACGAGCCCGGCGCATGACCAGGTCGGACGCGGTGGAAGAGGCCATGCCCGAGTCTGACCGACGGTTCGGGCCGGGTGAGGAGGAGGCCCGTGGCGCACACCCGGACGACTGTGATTAGGTGTGCCTTACCTACTTCAGGAGGACATCGCGTGACCAGGTCCGGGCGGACGATCGCCAGCATTGTCTCCATCATCGGTGCGGCCGGCGTGCTCGCCGCCTGCGGGCCCGGCGGGTCCGGCGGGTCCGGCGGCTCGGGTGCCACCACGCTGACGTTGTACAACGCGCAGCACGAGGATCTGATGAAGGCGATGGTGGCCGGCTTCACCGAGAAGACCGGCATCGAGGTCGAGTTCCGCAACGGTGACGATGCCGAACTGGCCAACCAGATCGTCCAGGAGGGCACGGCCTCGCCGGCGGATGTGTTCGTCACCGAGAACAGCCCCTCGGTCCAGGTCGTCGCCGACGCCGGGCTCTTCTCGCCGGTCGACGAGGACACCCTCGCGCAGGTGCCCGAGCAGTACCGGCCGTCGAGCGGTTCCTGGGTCGGCTTCGCCGCCCGCTCGACGGTGCTGGCCTACAACCCCGACCTGATCTCGGAGTCCGAGCTGCCGGCCTCGATGCTGGATCTGGCGAAGCCGGAATGGCAGGGAAAGGTGGGCTTCCCGCCGGGCGGCGCCGACTTCCAGGCGATCGTCGGCGCGGTCCTCGAGCTGCGCGGTGAGGAGGCCACGCGCACCTGGCTGCAGGGGCTGGCCGACGGCAAGGCGATCTACCAGGGCAACACCGCGGTCATGCAGGCGGTCAACGAGGGCAAGATCCCGGTCGGGATCATGTACCACTACTACTGGTACAAGGACCAGGCCGAGTCCGGTGCCAACAGCAACAACGTGAAGCTGCACCTCTTCGGCAACCAGGACCCGGGCGCGTTCGTCAGCGTCTCCGGGGCGGGAGTCCTCGCCTCCTCCTCGCACCAGAAGGAGGCCCAGGAGCTCGTGAACTACCTGACCAGCGCCGACGGGCAGCGCCGGGCGGCCGAGAGCACCGCGCTCGAGTACGTCGTCGCGAGCGGTGCCGCCTCGGCCGACGTCCTCCCGCCGCTGGACACCCTCGGTGCGCCGACGGTCGACCCCGGCTCGCTGAACGGCCCGAAGGTGATCGAGCTGATGCAGGCAGTGGGGCTGCTCTGACCAGTCCTCCGCTCCCGGCCGTGGACCCCGGACCGCCGGCAGTGCCGGCTGCCCGGGGTTCGCGGCCGTCCGCGGGCGCCCGGGACGGGGTTCCGCTGCGCCGGTTCCCCGTGACGCTGCTGCTGGCCTGCGCCGTCGCGGCACTGGCGCTGCTGCCCCTGGGCTACATCGCCACGTACACGGTCGACGTCGGCTGGTCGGGCATCCAGGAGCTGGTGTTCCGGCCGCGGGTGGCCGAGCTGCTGTGGAACACCGGCCGGCTCGTGGTCGGCACGGTGCTGGTGTGCGGCGTCCTCGGGGTCGGCGCGGCCTGGCTGGTGGAGCGCTCCTCCGTGCCGCTGCGCCGGCTCTGGCACGTGCTGCTGGTCGCGCCGCTGGCCGTACCGGCGTTCGTCAACAGCTACGCCTGGATCTCGCTGCTGCCCGGCCTGGACACCTACGGCGGCGCCCTGCTGGTCGTGTCCCTGTCCTACTTCCCCTTCGTGTACCTGCCGGTGGTCGCCGCCTTCCGCGGCCTGGACCCGGCGCTCGAGGAGACCGCGCGTGGCCTCGGCCTCTCCAGCTGGGCGGTGTTCCGGCGCGTCCAGCTGCCGCAGCTTCGCGTCGCGGTGCTGGGGGGCAGCCTGCTGGTGGCCGTGCACCTGCTCGCGGAGTTCGGGGCGCTGCGGATGCTGCGCTACCCGACGTTCACCACCGCGATCTACGACCAGTACCGGGCCACCTTCAACGGTCCCGGCGCCACGATGCTGGCCGGCGTCCTCGTGCTCCTCTGCCTGGCCCTGCTGCTCGCCGAGCTGCGGCTCAGGGGACGGCGGGGCTACGCCCGTACCGGTCGAGGGGCCGCGCGGCCCGTCCGGCCGGTGGCACTGCGCCGGCTCACCGTCCCGTCGCTGGTCGGCCTGGCCGGGCTCGTCGGACTGGCGCTGGTCGTCCCCGTCGGGAGCCTGGCCTACTGGATGGCCACCGGCTCCTCCACCGCGCTGAGCCTGCCCACCCTGGCCACCACCACGGGGACGACGCTGGCGCTGGCGGCGGCCGCCGCGGTCGTGACCGTCGTCCTGGCGGTGCCGACCGGCTGGCTGGCGGTCCGCGCCCGGGGCCGGGTCAGCACGCTGCTCGAGCGCAGCACCTACCTCGGCAGCTCCGTCCCGGGCATCGTCGTCGCTCTCGCGCTGGTGACGATCAGCCTGCGCGCCACCCCGTGGCTCTACCAGACGGTGCCCGTGCTGCTCGCCGCCTACGCGATTCTCTTCCTGCCCCGGGCCATCGTCACCGTCCGCTCCGCGGTCGAGCAGTCGCCGCCGCTCTACGACGACGTCGCGGCCTCGCTGGGCTCCTCGGCGCCGGACCGGCTGCGGCGGGTCACGCTCCCGCTGCTCGCGCCCGGCATCGGCGCCGGCGCCGCCCTGGTGTTCCTCGCGGTCGTCACCGAGCTTACGGCGACCCTCCTCCTGGCCCCCACCGGAACGATCACGCTGGCCACGGCGTTCTGGTCGGCGAGCAGTGCCCTGGAGTACGGAGCAGCCGCCCCGTACGCCGTGATCATGGTGCTGCTCTCGGCACCCGCTACCGTGCTGCTGTCCCGCGACGCCCGACGAGGTCTGACGACATGAGTTCCCTGACGGTGAAGGACCTGACCAAGGCCTTCGGCACCACCCCGGTCCTCACCGGGGTGGACCTGCACGTCCCGAGCGGGAGCTTCACGGCCCTGCTCGGCCCGTCGGGATGCGGCAAGACCACCCTGCTGCGGCTGATCGCCGGCTTCGAGGACCCGGACACCGGCACCGTGGCCGTCGGCGACCGCGTCGTGGCGGGGGCCGGCCGCGGCGTCGCCGCCCGCCGTCGCGGCATCGGCTTCGTGCCGCAGGAGGGCGGCCTGTTCCCGCATCTGAC
Source organism: Blastococcus sp. (assembly GCA_025963345.1). Lineage (GTDB taxonomy): Bacteria > Actinomycetota > Actinomycetes > Mycobacteriales > Geodermatophilaceae > Blastococcus_B. Next base: position 7,007 of record JAOPUS010000223.1, read on the forward strand.
GGTGGCCGGCAACATCAGTTTCGGGCTGCCCCGGCGCCAGCGCCGCGACGGCGGCCGGGTCCGCGACCTGCTGCAGCTCGTGGGGCTGGACGCCGACCTGGCCGACCGATCCCCGCACCAGCTCTCCGGCGGCCAGCAGCAGCGGGTCGCCCTCGCGCGCGCCCTGGCTCCCGAGCCGTCCCTCGTGCTCCTCGACGAGCCGTTCTCCTCCCTCGACGCGGCGCTGCGCGAGGAGACCCGCCTGGCGGTGTCCGCGGCGCTCACGGCATCGGGCGCCACCGCCGTCCTGGTCACCCACGATCAGGCCGAGGCGCTGTCGATGGCCGACCAGGTGGCGGTGCTCCGCGACGGCCGCCTCGTGCAGCGCACCGATCCGCGCACGCTCTACCGCCGGCCCGGCGACCTCGACGTCGCGCTGTTCGTGGGCGAGGCCGTCGTCCTCGACGCGGAGATCCGGGACGGCCGCGCGCACTGTGCGCTGGGTTCGCTCGCCTACGAGCAGACCAGCGCGGACCCCGTGGCTGACGGCGCTGCCCGCGTCCTGCTCCGCCCGGAGCAGCTCCGGCTCTCCGCCCCGGTGCCGACGGCGCCGGGCGCGAGGGGGCCGATTGCGAAGGTGCGCAGCGTCGACTTCTACGGCCACGACTCCCGCGCCTGGCTCGAACTGCCCGGCGGAGTGCGGGTCAGCGCCCGACTGGAAGGCGTCGACCTGCCCTCGGCCGGTGACGACGTCTCCGTCACGGTGCGCGGGACCGCCCTGGTCTTCCCGCCGGTCGGCACAGGCCTTCCGGGATATCCCGACTCCGTGCCTGCACACCTGGCCTGACGCGGCGCACCAACGGGGGCACGGACACCACGGGGTTGCCGGTGCCCGACGGCGACCACACCACCTGATCCGTCGCCCGATCCCACGTCTCCGGGGTCGGGTGACCCTCCGTCCGGCTCCGGTCAGCGCCGTCCGGTCCGGCCGTCGTCCTCGGGGACGTCCTGCTCGTCGTGGGCGCGCTGCCAGAACGGGACCGCGACCCACCACGAGAGCAGGAGGACGGCCAGGGCCCCGGCGGTCACCCAGGCCAGGGTCAGGGAGAAGAGGACGTCGACCACGAGCAGCAGCGCCGAGCAGATGGCCAGCCCGAGGGCGACGAGCCCGGCGAGCGCCGACAGGTTGCTGCGCCGCAGCAGCGCCTCCTTGTCGTGCTGCCGGAACAGCACGCGGTGCTGGGCGGCCGGGGCGATCAGCAGGGCGGTGGCGACCGCGGCCGAGGCGAGCGCGAGGAAGTAGACGCCCCGCTGGAACGGGGTGATCGTCGCGACGGTCTGCTGGAACGGGACGATCAGCAGGAAGGCGAAGAGGAACTGCACCCCCGGCAGGGCCACCCGGAGCTCGTTGAGCAGCTCCATCAGCTCACGGTTGATCCGCTCCTGGCGGGTCTCCCTGTCGTCACCGACGGATGTCGACATGTCCCCTTGTCCCCTTGTCGCTGTGTCGGCTCGGCTCAGGTGCCGTAGCGCAGGGCCGCGCGCTCACGGGCCTTCGCGGCCTCGACCTCGCGGTCCTTGGGCGGTGCGGTGGTCACCAGCGCGTCCAGCAACCGGATCGAGGCCGCGGCCACCTCGGCGACGGCCCGGTCGAACGCCGCGGCGTTGACCCGCGACGGCTTGGTGGCGCCGCTGATCTTGCGGACGTACTGGAGCGCCGCGGCCTGGACCTCGTCGTCGGTCGCGGGCGGCTCGAAGTTGGAGAGCGGGCGGATGTTCCGGCACATGGCAGCAGCGTAGGAGCCGCGACCGACCGGAACACGGTCCCGCGCAGCGCTCGCCGCGCGGGACCGGTCAGGTCAGACGTCGAAGCCGGCGCGGTCCACCCGACGGTGGTAGCGGTCGCCGAGCTTGCCGCCGAGGACGGCGCCCAGCAGCGTCACGAGCAGGATCGCGACCAGCGTGATGATTCCGGCGGTCGTCGCCGTGCCCTCGTCGACCGGGATTCGCGGCAGGTTCAGCTGCTGCAGCACGTTGTACTGCGCGCCGAGGAGCGCGCCCGCCGCGGCCAGCACGAGGACGACGATCAGGCCGACCAGCCAGACGGCCAGGCCCTGCCGGGCGCCGTCGAAGCGGGCCATCCGGCCGGCCACGTAGCCACCGGCGAGGTAGGCCAGGAAGAGGACGACGAGGACCGCGATGCCGCCGCCGATGCCGATCTCGTTGGCCTGGTCGACCGCCTCGTCGGCGGTGTCCACGCCCCGGGCGAGCCCGAGAGCCAGGCCCCCGGCGGACAGCAGAGCGACCAGGATGACGGCGAGACCGTTGGCCGACAGCCAACCGAAGAAGGCGGCGCCCCACTTGATCCCGCCGAAGCGGTCGTGCTGGGCGGCCACGGCGTCGCGGCCAGTGCCGCGCGTGGCGGATGCGCCGTCCGTGCGGACCGTCGTCGGGTCGG
>JAOPUS010000257.1 GCA_025963345.1 Blastococcus sp.
ACCTGTGCGTGGACCGGCGGCTGGGCACCGAGCAGGACCTGCAGGACCTCATCGACGCCTGCCACGCCCGCGGCGTGCGCGTGCTGCTCGACGGCGTCTTCAACCACGTCGGCCGGGACTTCCCGCGCTTCCGGAAGGTGCTGGAGCAGGGACCGGGCGCCCCGGCGGCGTCCTGGTTCGACATCGACGCCTCCCGTCCCGGCCCGGACGGCTTCGGCTACCGCGACTTCGAGGGCCACTCCGCGCTGGTCGCGCTGGACCACGGCAACCCGGAGGTGGCCGACCACGTCGTCCGCGTCATGACCTACTGGTGCGACCGCGGCGTCGACGCCTGGCGGCTGGACGCCGCCTACGCCGTCCCCCCGGCGTTCTGGCGTGACGTCCTGCCGCGCGTCCAGGACCGGCACCCCGACGTGTGGATCGTCGGCGAGGTGCTGCACGGGGACTACGCCCGCTACGTCGCAGACTCCGGCGTCGACTCGGTGACCCAGTACGAGCTGTGGAAGGCCGTCTGGAGCTCGCTGAACGACCGGAACCTGTTCGAGCTGGCGCACGCGTTGCGCCGGCACGGGGAGATGGTGCGGGCCTTCCTGCCGCAGACGTTCGTCGGCAACCACGACGTCACCCGCCTGGCCAGCCGGCTCGACGACCCGCGGCACCTGCCGCTGGCACTCGCGCTGCTGTTCGCGCTGCCCGGCGTCCCGACCGTCTACTACGGCGACGAGTTCGGCCTGCGCGGCGTCAAGGAGGACCGGGCCGGTGGGGACGACGCCGTCCGCCCGCGGCTGCCGGAGAGCGCGGAGCCGCCCGGTCCGGCGGCCGCGGCGGTCGCCGACCTGCACCGCCTGCTGATCGGTGTGCGCCGCCGGCACCCCTGGCTGGCCGACGCCGGCGTCGAGGAGCCCGATGTGCTGTCCAACGACGTCCTCGCGGTCCGGCTCACGTCGGGCGGGAACACGCTCGCCGTCGTCCTCAACGTCGGCGACGCGCCGGCCGACGTGCGCCTCCCGCTGTCGGGGGCCTCGGTCCTCGCCGGGCAGGCGGAGCTGGCGGGGCACGGGGACGCGACGGCGGTCCGGGTCCCGCCGCACGACTACGCGCTGGTCGGCAGCGACTGAGGCCTGCTGCGGCGCCGTGGGTCGGGGCGGGACGTCACGTGAACGTCACGCCGGGGAGACCGTGGCGGCAACACGGCGCACGTCTACTGCCGAGCGACACCGAACACCCCCAGTAGACGGAAGGGCGTGCCGTGGACGTCGGCAGCACCGCATTCATCCTGGCCGCGACGATGGCGGTCGCGCTCATGATCCCCGGACTGGCCCTGTTCTACGGGGGCATGGTCGGCTCCCGCGGGATCCTCAACATGATCATGATGGTCTTCGGCGCGGTCGCCGTCGTCGGGATCCTGTGGACCTTCTTCGGCTTCTCCGCCGTGTTCGGGAACTCCTACGGCGGCGTGGGACTGCTCGGCAACCTCACCGAGTACGCGGGCCTGGGCAGCCTTCTGGGCGGCGACGAGGCGGCGGCGCTCCCGCCGGCCCTGGTGGCGATCTTCCAGGCGCTGTTCGCCGTCATCACGACGGCGCTGATCGCGGGGGCGGTCGCCCATCGGATGCGCTTCGGCCCCTGGCTGCTGTTCGCCGGCCTCTGGGCGGCCCTCGTCTACTTCCCGGTCGCCCACTGGGTCTTCGCCTTCGACTCCGCCGACGGCAGCGTGGTCGGCGGCTGGATCGCCAACAAGCTGGGCGCGGTGGACTTCGCCGGTGGCACCGCGGTCCACATCAACGCCGGTGTCGCGGCGCTGGCCCTCATCCTCGTCCTCGGCAAGCGGACCGGCTGGCCGCGCCAGTCGCGGCCCAACAACCTGCCCTTCGTCGCGCTCGGCGCCGGCATCCTGTGGTTCGGGTGGTTCGGCTTCAACGGCGGCTCCGCGCTGGCGGCGGGGAACAGCGCCTCGGTGGTCATGCTGACCACGTTCAACGCGACCTGCGGCGCGATGCTCGCCTGGCTGCTGGTCGAGCGGTTGCGCGACGGGCACGCGACCACCCTCGGCGGCATGTCCGGCGCGATCGCCGGCCTGGTCGCGATCACGCCGTCCTGCGGCGCCGTCTCGCCGATGGGAGCCCTCGCGGTCGGTGCGATCGCCGGCGCGATCTGCCCGCTGGCGATCTCGCTGAAGTACCGCTTCGGCTACGACGACTCCCTCGACGTCGTGGGCGTCCACCTCGTCGGCGGCGTCATCGGCACTCTGCTCGTCGGGTTGTTCGGTGTGGCCGACGCCCCGAGCGGCAAGGCCGGCCTCTTCTACGGCGGCGGGTTCGGGCTGCTCGGCACCCAGGCGGTCGCGGTGATCGCCGTGCTGGCCTACTCGTTCGTGGTCACCCTGGGCATCGCCGTCGCGCTCCAGAAGACGATCGGCCTGCGGCTGTCGAAGGAGGCCGAGGTGGGTGGCATCGACGTCGCGGAGCACGCCGAGGTCGCCTACGACCTGGAGGGCGGCGTCCACACGCCGGGCACGCCCGCGACGCCGGAGGCGGTCATCGCCTCGGCGGAGCGCCTGGTCGCCAGCTCGGCCGGCACGGAGTCCAGCACCTCCAGCTGACCTCTGCACGGACGACGGAGGCCGGTCCCGCGTCGCGGGGCCGGCCTCCGGGTTTTCGTGGTGCTGGTGCTCAGACGACGTGCCCGTACCCGGTCACCGTGAGGAACCGGATGGGCAGTTCGACAAGCTCCGCCGGCCCGTGCGGCCCCTCGCCGTCGAAGACCAGCGAGTCGCCGGGGTGCATCTCGTAGCGGGCCTGGCCGTGGCCGTAGACCAGGACGCCCTCCAGCATGTAGAGGAACTCCGTCCCCGCGTGCTGGAAGAGCGGGAAGACCTCGCTGGCCTCGGTCAGCGTGACCAGCAGCGGTTCCAGCCGCTTGTGCTCCCCGCGCAGCGCGCCGAGCAGCTGGTACAGGTGACCCACGTTGCTGCCGCGGCGGACGATCTGCGCCCCGTGGCCGTGGGGCGTGTAGACGGCCTCCCGTTCGGCGTCCAGACCGCGGAACAGCGCTGTGACGGGCACCGCGAGCGCGTCGGCCAGCCGGGCGAGGCTGGAGAGGCTGCAGGAGGTCTGCGCGTTCTCGATCTTGGAGAGCATCGCCTTGCTCATCCCGGTCAATCGGGCCAGCTCGGCCAGCGAGATGCCCTTGGCGAGTCGGAACTCCCGGACCCGCAGGGCGATCACGTCCTCGAGATGACCGCTCGGTGCGTCCTCCGGCAGTGCGCCGTCGTGGGCCCCGTCGCGGGTATGGCCGTCCTGCCGACGGCTCTCGTGTCCCAGGGGTTCAGGCGTGGCCTCCACCGGCCGAGCATAGGTCCGGTGAGCTCTCGCGAATCTTCCGGCGATCGGAACGTAACGAGCGGTTAACCCGAACGGGTGTCCACTCTCCATAACCTGGGTTCACCAACAGTGGACCACCGGGGGAGGACACATGACCACCAGCGCGACGACCATCGGGCACGTCAGCGGAGGGTCCGAGGGTTTGCCGAGCATGGCGGTGCCGGGCGTGCAGGCGTTCATCGGCGACGTCTTCGAGAACCCCGGGGGAGCCGCCATCTGCAGCGGCTTCTTCGAGCTGTTCGCGGGGGAGCCGCTGGACTACGAGTACACCTACGACGAGATGAAGGTCGTCGTGGAGGGCGAGTTCCACCTCACCGACCTGGACTCGGGGCAGCAGGTCGTCGCCCGGCCGAAGGACGTCCTCTTCTTCCCCAAGGGGTCGCGCATCCGGTTCGAGACGCCGGAGCGGGCGCTCGGCTTCTACACCGGCCACCGCTCCTTCGCGCCCTGATCCGCCGTGGGCGCACTGCACACCAGCGTCCCGCGCTGGCCCGCTGAGATCCCGGCCGTGGACCCCGCAGGCCGGGCGGTCGCGCTCCTGGCGTTCGGGGCGGCCGGGAAGCGCCTCCTCACCGCCTGGCGGGCTGCGGTACCTGAGCGCACCCCGGTGTGGTCGCACGTCGTTGACCGTGCCGACGACGACTCGCTCGGGCTGCTCGCGCGGCAGGTCGCCGAGGCGCGCGTCGGCTGGCGGCTGATGCTGGCCGGACCCGAGGTCGACGTGCTGGCGGCCCGGTCGGTGGCCATCGGGCTCGGCGTCCTGGACGCCGAGATCCGGATGGTCGTGACCGGGGCGGCGCGCAAGCGGGTGTTCTGCCCGCACTGCCGCGGCACGACCGAGACCGCAGCACCGGTGGCTGCGGAGGTCCCGTGCGCCGGCTGCGGGCGCCGGCTGCACGTCTACGGCCACGTGTCGCGGCGGCTGGGCGCCTACCTCGGCTTCATGGCCGACGCGGAGGAGGTGGCGTGACCGCGGTCCTGTCCGCGCCGCCGGCCGCAGCGACGGAGGAGGGCGGACTGCTGCTCACGGTCGCGGGCGTCGAGGAGGCGGCGCCCGGGATCCGCACCGTCACCCTCCGGCGGCCCGGCGGGGGTCTACTGCCGGCGTATCCGCCCGGGAGTCACCTGGTCCTCTCCTGCGGGGACCGTCGCAACGCGTACTCCCTCACCGGGGACGGCATGGCGGCGCCCGAGTACCGCATCTCGGTCCTGCTGTGCCCGGACGGCGACGGCGGGTCGGCCTTCGTGCACGCGTTGCAGGTGGGAGACGCGGTCGTGGCCGCCGGACCGCGGAGCGCCTTCGCGCCGGTGTCGACCGCGCGCCACCACCTGCTCGTCGCCGGGGGGATCGGGGTCACCCCGATGCTCTCGCACGCCCGGGCGGCGGCGCGGTGGGGGAGGTCCTTCGAGTTGTTCTACGGCCACCGGCCGGGCGCCGGCGCGCACCGGGCGGAGCTCGCGGACGTGTGTGGTCCGCGCCTGCGGGCCTTCGAGCAGGCCGCCGGGCTGCTGGACGCACTCGGGGCCGCGCTGGCCGACCAGCCGATGGGCACGCACGTCTACGTCTGCGGTCCGGCTCCGCTGATGGCCTTCGTCGAGGAGACCGCGGCCGGCCTGGGCTGGCCGGGCGACCGTGTTCACGCCGAGCGGTTCTCCGCCGCCGACCTCGATCCGGGGGAGCCCTTCGTGGCCCGGTTGGCCCGCTCGGGCGGGCGGGTGCCGGTGCCGGCGGGCGTCAGCCTGCTCGCTGCCCTGGAGGCCGCCGGGGTCGCCGTCCCGAGCATGTGCCGCCAGGGCGTCTGCGGGGAGTGCCGCCTGACGGTCACCGCCGGCCGGCCGCTGCACCGAGACCTCTACCTCTCCCCACCCGAGCACGCGTCCGGCGATGCGGTCATGTGCTGCGTCTCCCGCAGTCTCGACGACGAACTGGAGCTCGACCTGTGACCACCGCACTGCCCGGGACCGCTGAGCGCGTGGCCCGCTTCCCGTTCCCCTTCGCGGCGGACACCTACCGCTACTCGACCAACGTCGAGCCGGCCCGCCGGACCGTTCCCACGGCCGCCGGCTCGTGGGGCGACCGGGTCCTGGACGTCGATGCCGCGTACGCAGCGGAGCTCGAGCTCCGTCGGGAGGTGCTGCAGCGCGATCCGACCCGTTGTTCGCAGCTGCCGCACATGCGGGTCGCTGCGTGGGACGCGCTGATGACCCTGCTGCCGGAACTGGCGGCCACGTATCCCGGCGCCATGTCGCTGCAGCAGCGGGGCGATCGCTGGCTCTGGCGCAACGACCTGATCGGCAGCTCGACGTCCTTCGTCCCGGGGGACGAGGACTCGCTGCCCGGCGGCCCGCTGCGGTTGCTCGGCAGTCAGATCCAGGAGGACGTCGTCCTGCTCGATCAGCGCGAGGGATCGCTGTGGGCCGACGCCGGACTGGTCACCTTCGCTGCCGACTGGTCGATGGGCTTCGACGTCGGGATGCGCTTCCTGGAGGTGCACGGTCCCGTGCCGCGGGTGCACGAGGCCGGTGTGGTCCAGCGGGCCGAGCAGTTCCTCATGCGGCTGCAGCCGGGGGAGCAGTACCGCCGGACGAACTGGACCATGACGGTCGACCGGCGGCTGGACAGCTCGACGGAGACCTATCCCGAGTGGGGCCGTGACCGCCGGCTGGTGGTGGACGACCCGGCGCTGCCCGACCGGCTGCACCTGCGGGTGGAGGTGCAGCACCTGCTCCGGCTGGGCGTCTCGAACGCCGTCTGCTTCCTCATCCGGACCTACCTGCTCCCGCTGCGGGAGCTGGCGACCGTGCCGGAGTGGCGGCGCCGGTTCGCCGCGGTGCTGGCCGAACTGCCCGACGACATGGCCGACTACAAGGGCCTGACCCTGTACCGGGGGGCGGCGGTCGACTGGCTGACTGCCGGCTGACATCCCCGCGTCTGCGCGACGGCCCGTCGTCCTCCGGGACGGCGGGCCGTCGTCGTGTCCGGGCCCCGATGGGGCGGGCGGCAACACGAACCTCGCCTGGTCGTAACGGCGGTGAAATGGATAACTTGTTCACTGTGATGCGACAGAGGTTCACAGCAGTGAACAGCTCGCACCGGAGGTCCCCGTGTCACTCACCGCCACCCGCCCCGATGCTCCGCCGGCGCGCTCGCGCCTCGACGAGGCCGGGCCGGCCGCCGCGCCGGACCTCGCGACCCGCGCCCGGGCCGACGGCATCGAGTTCATCCTGGCGATGTTCGTCGATCTGACCGGGAAGCCGTGCGCCAAGCTCGTGCCGATCGAGGCGGTCGAGGAGCTGCAGAGCGAGGGTGTCGGTTTCGCCGGGTACGCCGTCGGCGCCCTGGGTCAGGAGCCGAAGGACCCCGACGTCATGGCGATCCCGGACGCGTCGTCCTACATGCCGGTGCCCTTCCTCCGGGCGGGGCTTGCGATCGTCCACTGCGATCCGCACGTCGAGGGGCGGCCGTGGCGGTTCGCCCCGCGTGTGGTGCTGAAGGAGCAGTTGGCCCGGGCGGCGGAGCTGGGCCTGGAGCTGAAGGTGGGCGCCGAGGTCGAGTACTTCCTCGTCACCCGTGGGCCCGACGGCGCCCTGCAGCCGGCCGATCCGAAGGACACCGCCGAGCGGCCCTGTTACGACGCCCGGGGGCTCACCCGGATGTACGAGCACCTCACCGCGGTGTCCCGGGCGATGAACAGCCTCGGCTGGGGCAACTACGCCAACGACCACGAGGACGGGAACGGCCAGTTCGAGCAGAACTTCGCCTTCGCCGACGCCCTGACCACCGCCGACCGGGTCGTGACCCTGCGCTACCTGCTGTCGGTCATGGCCGAGGAGCGCGGCATGACGGCGACGTTCATGCCCAAGCCCTTCACCGACCGCACCGGTAGCGGCCTGCACATGCACCTGTCCCTGTGGCGCGACGGCGAGGCGGCCTTCCCGGACGCCACCGACCAGCGGGGTCTGGGTCTCACCCCGCTCGCGTACTCCTTCATCGCAGGCCTCATCGAGCACGCCTCCGGTCTCCAGGCGCTCCTCGCACCGACGGTGAACTCCTACAAGCGCACGGGCGCGACCTCCACGCGGTCGGGCGCCACCTGGTCGCCGCGGCTGCCCACCTACGGCGGAAACGACCGCACGCACTTCCTCCGCGTCCCCGACGGCAACCGGGTGGAGCTGCGCGGCGGCGACGGCTCGGCCAACCCCTACCTCGCCCTCGCGGTCGCGCTGGCCGCCGGGCTGGACGGGGTCGAGAACGGGCTCGACGCCGGCGCCCCGGGTTCGGGCCCGGATGCCGTGACCCGTCCGGAGCTCCCGCCGACGCTGCTGCACGCCGTCGATGCGTTCGGTGCCGACCCGGTGATCACGGGTGCGCTGGACGCGGCCGGGCCGGGCGTCGCCGAGTACTTCCGTGCACTGAAGCGGG
>JAOPUS010000278.1 GCA_025963345.1 Blastococcus sp.
GACCGCGTGCGCCGGCATCGCGGGCCTCTCCCCGATGCCTCGCCCTCCGAGGTCCACGCCGCGCCACCTCTGCCCCACCGCCGCCCGCAGCGTCGGTGGCGGCCGGGTCATCCGCTACAGCGGCACCCGCCGCTGACCCCCACCCGCCGCAGCGGCGCGGCGGATCCCCTGCCGATCGGCCTTCCCACCGACCTGCCCGTGTCGCCGTGTCCCGGCGACACGGGGCAGCTCCATGTGCGAGCGAGGGTCCGGGGTCGTCCAGAACACTGCTTCGAGATCATCCCGATGTGGCGTCTCGAGGAGGGTGACAGCGCGCTGAGCGGCGGCCACGATGCGCCTGCGCTCCTCCAGCCATCCGCTGACAACTGCCACGCCCGGTGCCCGCCGCTCCTCATCCCACCCGACCCGGCGCACCTCGACGCCGTGCCGCCGCCCCAACTCCCGTGCCGCGGCTGCGGTGACGCCACGGTCCACCAGGACCAGCTCCAGCCGCGCCGCGACGCCCTGCCTCGTGAGGTGCTGCAGCATCACCTCGCTGGTCCGGTTCTCGGGAGCAGACGCCGGCACGACCAGCGCACCCACCGGAAGCCCGGTCACGTCCACGGCCACGACCCGCTTGGCTCCCTTCGTGCGGCCGTAGGGACCGCCGCGGTCGTGGAAGGTGAAGCCACCGTTGGAGGCACCGCGAGCGAGGTGGGTGTCGATGACGACCATCGACGGCGTCGCCTCAGCGCGACCCGCCGCCTCGCGTGCGGCTGCGTGCAACACGGTCAGTGCCCGCGCCCAGGTGCCGTTGCGCGACCAGCGGCGGAACTGCGACCACACACGGGTCCAGGGCCCGAACGACTCGGGCAAGAACCGCCACTGGCAGCCAGGGTGGGAGATGTAGAGCATCGCGTCCACCACCCGCCGCAGGTCCGGCGCGTGCTTCGGTCCCCGCTTACCCGGCGTGTTGAACACCGGTTCCAGCAGCGCCCACTGCTCGTCGGTCAGGTCACTGGCGTACGACATGCCGTGCACGGTGCCGGCCGCCCCGGATACGGCAGTCGCAGCCGAATAGGACACACCCAGTGAGAAAGGACCCGTCCTCCCCACCCTTCGCACGCCCAGGGCGGGGCCCGGGACGGAGCCGAATCAGGAGATGTAGCCGAACTCCCAGTGCCACGGCTCGGGCTTCTCGTTGCCCGGGCGGGCCCACTCCGGCTGCACGAAGCCGAACCGGCCCGCGTTGGCCGTCATCCAGGTCCACTGCTGCGACCCGGCGATGTTGATCCCGCCGCACAGGTCGACGGCCAGCGCCCAGCCGTGGTTGGACGTGCCCGGCACCGCGGCCAGGCCCGGCTTGCGCTGGAAGGCCGAGACCTGGCTGGCGTAGGACCTGTAGGAGTCGGTGATGCACAGCGGCGACCCGAAGGCGGACCCGAACGCGGAGCTCATCCGGGCGTAGGACACCGCGGCGTCGCAGCGCAGGGCGTGGCGGGCCACGCCCAGGGCGCACAGCGCCTCGCCGGGGATCTGCCCGTTGGCGTAGCCGCCCCAGGCCGGGCTGACCGGGCCCGGGGCCGGCAGGGCCGCCCCGCAGGCTCCCGTGTCGCCGCCCGGCGGCAGTACCGCGTTGGCCGCCGACGGCGCGGGCAGCGTCACCCGGGTGGCCGAGGAACCGGCCGCCACCGGGCGGACGCCGACCTGGTAGGTGCCGGCGGAGGCGCCGACGACGTCGCCGTCGCCGAGGTAGATGCCGACGTCCTGGCCGCCCGGGGCGAAGACGAGGTCGCCGATCTGCAGGTCGGTCAGGGCGACCGGAGCGCCGGTCGCCCACTGGTTCTCCGGCGTCGACGGGACGGCGTACCCGGCCAGCAGCCAGGCCGCGGCGGTGAAACCGCCGCAGTCGTAGGTGTCGGGGCCGGAGGTGCCGCTGACGAAGGGCTTGCCGAGCTGGGAGAGTGCCGTGCTGACGGCGGCGACCGTCTCGGCGGGCAGCACCGTGACGGGGCTGCTCCCGATCACCGCCCAGGCGACGCCCGGCACGGGCTGACCGGCCGCGTCCAGGGCGGGGGACATCCCGGGCGGCAGGTCGGTGGAGTCGGCGAGCGCGGCCGCCTGCGGCGGCTCGATCTCGGCCGCGGCGAGCTCGCCGAGGTAGTTCTGCCAGCGTGCCAGGGCGTGGCTGTTGCGGTCCTGCTGCACGCCGGCAGCCGGGATCGCGCCCAGCGCGGCGAGCTGGGCGGTCACTGCGGGGCTGAGGTTCTCGACCTTGTCCCGAACCTTGGCCAGGACGCCGGTTGCCAGGTGGCTGGCCGCGGCGACGGCGGCCTCGGCCTCGGCCACCCGGTCGGAGGCCGCGGTCAGGGCGGTGCCGGTCCGCTCGGCGCGGACCACCACACCCTCCAGGGCGCGGTCGGCCCGCTCGGCCAGGGCCTGACGGAAGAGGGCGTCGGAGGTCGCCCCGGCGTCGTGGACGCTCAGTCCGAGCACCGGGAAGCGTGCAGCGGGAGCGGTGCGGTACAGGTCGGCAGCGGTCGTGCCGACGACGCGCTGGTCGGCGTCGACGTGCGCGCGGGCGGTCTGCTCGGCGGCGCGGGCCTGCTGCAGCTCGGACTGCCGCTGCGCGACCTCCTGCTCCAGCTGCCGGTACCGGCCGGCCTGCTCCAGCAGTGAGCTCTGCGCGGTCAGCGCCAGCGTGGTGACGTCGAGCGGACCGTTGGCGGACCCGGTGTCGTCGGAGCCGGGCAGCACCAGGACGGCGACCGCGGGGAGCAGCAGGGTGCTCATGGCGACCACGCCCAGGCGGGTGGACCAGCGGGAGCCGGTAGGGGACGTCGCCGCACGGGTGGAGGCCTTGCCGCGGGCCTTGGGCTTGCGGGCGGGCGCACGCTTGGCGGCGGGCCGGCCGGGTGCGGGCTTCCGGCGGACGGGCTGCCGGCTCCCCGCCGACGCCGTGCGGCTGCCGGCCGGAGCGGTCCGGACTGCGGCGGCGGTGGCGGTGCGGAGGGCCGCGGCCTGGGCCGGCGTGAGCGTCTGACCGGCGGCGAGCATCTGACGCAGCGCCAGGGCCTCGCGCAGGGCCTGCGCCTCGCGGGCGCTGAGGACCGGACGGGGACGAGCGGTGGACGTGCGTGATGCAGGCACTGCAGCGTCCCCCGGCGGTCTCGTCGTCGTTTCGTGGCCGGCTCCACTGCGGGTGCAGCGGAGCGTTCGACCTCGTATCGACGTGCCGAGGGGGGTGGCTGAAAGGCTTCTACTCGGAGCTCACCCGTCCGGGTGAGGGTGAACCTTCAGGGCATCTGCGCGGCTGACCCGTGCGGGGGATGGGTCAGGGCGCCCACCAGGCGCCGTGTCGCAGGACCAGCGGGATCCGCAGCTCGCCGCCGTCCTCGGTGGACACGACGAACTCGAGCTTGGTGATCCGGACCGGCGGGCCGTCGTCCTCGGGCTCCAGCAACTGCCCGGTCGCCAGGGGCATCGGGGGCACGACGAGGACGTCGTCGCCGGGCGGCTCGGCCATGGGGCGGTCCTCCAGGAGTGCGGTGTCCCAGGCAGTGGGCGCACCCACCGTAGGGGCGGCCCCCGGGACATGGCGCGGGCCGGGTAGCTCCTCCGCTGTGGAGGGCTACCCGGCCGGTCGTGCGGTGCGGTGTGCGGCCCCGTCCCGAGGCTCGCCCCGAGCGTGCGAGGGGTGAGGAGGACGGGGTCCTCTTTCAGCGATCGGAGAGCGGGACGAAGCTCCGCTCGGTCTCACCGACGTAGACCTGGCGCGGCCGGCCGATCTTGGTGGTCGGGTCGGCGATCATCTCGCGCCACTGGGCGATCCAGCCGGGCAGCCGGCCCAGCGCGAACAGGACGGTGAACATCCGCGTCGGGAAGCCCATCGCCCGGTAGATCAGACCGGTGTAGAAGTCGACGTTCGGGTAGAGCTTGCGCTGGTCGAAGTAGTCGTCCTTGAGCGCGATCTCCTCGAGCTGGCGGGCCAGGTCGAGGAGCTCGTTGTTGCCGCCCAGCTTGTCCAGCACGGTGTCGGCCGTCGACTTCACGATGGCCGCGCGCGGGTCGTAGTTCTTGTAGACCCGGTGGCCGAAGCCCATCAGCTTGACGCCGGGCTCCTTGTTCTTCACCCGCTCGACGAAGCGCGGGATGTTCCCGCCGTCGGCCTTGATCGCCTCGAGCATCTCCAGCACCGACTGGTTGGCGCCGCCGTGCAGCGGGCCGAACAGCGCGTTGATGCCGGCCGAGACCGAGGCGAACATGTTGGCCTGCGAGGAACCGACCAGCCGGACGGTGGAGGTCGAGCAGTTCTGCTCGTGGTCGGCGTGCAGGACGAAGAGCATGTCCAGCGCCTTGACCAGGTCGGGATCCATCTCGTAGGGCTCGGCCGGGAGCCCGAACGTCATCCGCAGGAAGTTCTCGACCAGCCCGTGCGAGTTGTCCGGGTAGAGGAAGGGCTGACCGACGGACTTCTTGTAGGCGTAGGCCGCGATCGTCGGCAGTTTCGCCAACAGGCGCAGGGTGGAGATCTCCACCTGCTCCTCGTCGAAGGGGTCCAGCGAGTCCTGGTAGAAGGTCGACAGCGCGCTGACCGCCGAGGAGAGCACCGGCATGGGGTGCGCGTCGCGGGGGAACCCCTTGAAGAACTGCTTGAGGTCCTCGTGCAGGAGCGTGTGCCGGCGGATCCGCTGGTCGAACTCGCCCAGCTGGTCGGCCGTGGGCAGCTCGCCGTAGATCAGCAGATAGCTGACCTCGAGGAAGCTGGACTTGCCCGCGAGCTGGTCGATCGGATAGCCGCGGTAGCGCAGGATGCCGGCGTCACCGTCGATGTAGGTGATCGCCGAGGTGCAGGAGGCCGTGTTCACGAAGCCGATGTCGAGGGCGACCTTGCCGGTCGTCGACAGGAGCTTGCTCGTGTCGAGGCCATCGGCGCCCTCCGTCGCCTTCACGACGGGCAGGGGCAGTTCTCCACCGGGGTAGCGCAGGGCGTGCTCGGCGGAGCCGGCTACGGGTGCGCTGTCTGTCTCGCTCATCGTGGGGGACGCTACTGCGCGCCGTCCCTCGGTGCTCCCCGGGCCCACCGCCTGGGGTAGGAGAGGGCAACGACCTCGGGGAAGAAGGGGTGAGGAACGCCGTCCGGACCCCTGCTTCCCCGAAGTCGCGCGTCAGCCGATCAGGGGTGGGTCATCGAGAGGACGTCGAGGGCCTCGTCGAGCTGCTGCTCGGTGAGCTTTCCCTGCTCGATGTAGCCGCGCTCCAGCACGACCTGGCGGATCGTCTTCTTCTCCTTCAGCGACTGCTTCGCCACGATGGCGGCCTCCTCGTAGCCGATGTACTTGTTCAGCGGCGTGACGATCGAGGGGGAGGACTCGGCCAGCTCGCGGCACCGGTCGACGTTGGCGGTGATGCCGTCGATGCAGCGGTCGGCCAGCAGCCGGCTGACGTTGGTCAGCAGCCGGATGGACTCCAGCACGTTGCGGGCCATCAGCGGCAGCGTCACGTTCAGCTCGAAGTTGCCGGTGGACCCGGCGAAGGCGACCGCGGCGTCGTTGCCGATGACCTGGGCGGCCACCTGGACGGTCGCCTCGGGGAGCACCGGGTTCACCTTGCCGGGCATGATCGAGCTGCCGGGCTGCAGGTCGGGCAGGAAGATCTCACCGAGACCGGTGCGCGGCCCCGAACCCATCCAGCGCAGGTCGTTGGCGATCTTCACCAGGCCGACGGCGATGGTGCGCAGCTGACCCGAGGCCTCGACCAGCCCGTCCCGCGAGCTCTGCGCCTCGAAGTGGTTTCTCGCCTCCGACAGCGGCAGGTCCAGCTCGCCGGCCAGCCGCTCGATGATGGCGGCAGCGAACCCGGGCGGGGTGTTGATCCCGGTACCGACGGCGGTGCCGCCCAGCGGCAGCTCGCCGATGCGGGGCAGGGAGGCGCGGAGGCGCTCGACGCCGTACTGGACGGCGGCCGCGTAGCCGCCGAACTCCTGGCCCAGGGTGACCGGCGTGGCGTCCATCAGGTGGGTGCGCCCGCTCTTGACGACGTCGGCGAACTCGTCGGCCTTGCGCGAGAGCGACAGCTCGAGGTGCTGCAGGGCCGGGATGAGGTCGCGGACGATGGCGCCGGTGGCGGCCACGTGGATCGCTGAAGGGAAGACGTCGTTGGATGACTGCGAGGCGTTCACGTGGTCGTTCGGGTGCACCGGTTTGCCGAGCGCCTCGGTGGCCAGCGTGGCGATGACCTCGTTGGTGTTCATGTTGCTCGACGTCCCCGAGCCGGTCTGGAAGACGTCGATCGGGAAGTGCTGGTCCCAATCACCCTGGGCGACGCTCGCCGCGGCGTTCTTGATCGCGACAGCGATCTCGCCGTCCAGGACGCCCAGATCGGCGTTGACGGTGGCGGCCGCGCCCTTGATGGCCGCGAGGGCGCCGATCAGCTCGCGCTCGATGGGCGTGCCGGAGATCGGGAAGTTCTCGACGGCCCGTTGGGTCTGGGCGCGCCACTTCGCCCACGCGGGAACGCGGACCTCTCCCATGGAGTCGTGCTCGATGCGGTAGTCGGCGCCGCTCTTCTCTGGGCCGTCGTGCTGAGAGGCCACGCTGTGCTCCCGGTGGTGTGGATGGTGACAGTGCTCCGGAAGCGACCCTAGACACCCTGGATCGGACTGCACGGTTCCGGTCTGGTCGCTACAGGCCGATGAGCGGGACGTGGTGGTCGTTCGCCCGCGGCCCGACCCGAGGCCTCAGGAGGGCCTGAATGACCCAGCCGCCGCACTGTCTCTCGACCGCCGCCGGTCCGTCCGACGCGTACGCCTCGCCCGGCGTGGGCGGCTGGCCGGCACCGACCTGGGCGCCGGCCTGGGACGTGCACGCCGCGGCACCGTCGCAGCCGGTGAAGGGGCACCCGACGATCGCCCCGGGTGAGCTCGGGCCCGACCCGGTGCTCGATGCCTACGCGCAGGGCCGCTTCGGCGGGGACCTGCAGGCGTGCGACGACCTCTTCTTCGAGTCACCGCCGATGTCGGCATACGAGGAGTACGCCGCGACGTGCGGTATCCGGGTCAAGCAGTTCGCTGTCATGGCCTGTACCGACCTGGAGTAGCCAGGAGCGCGCCGTACATGCACGCCCGGTGCGACCGAGATGGTGGAGGATCGGTGCTCCGGGGCCCTAGCATCCGCAGCGCCGACCCCACGCGTCTTCCGAGGAGTGCCCCCATGTCACAGCCGCCGTACCCGCCGCCGGGCGGCAACGAACCCAGGGGCGAAGAGCCCGGGTCGCAAGGGTGGAATCCGCCCAGCGGTGCGAACGACCCGACCGAGCGGTTCGGCGCACCGGGCGAGGGGCAGCGCGACCAGACCCAGCAGTTCGGGCAGCCGCAGTACGGCCAGCAGCCGGGGCAGCCTCCGTACGGCCAGCCCGGCCAGCCGCCCTACGGCCAGCCGCAGTACGGCCAGCAGCCGGGGCAGCCGCCGTACGGTCAGCCCGGCCAGCCGCCCTACGGTCAGCCGCAGTACGGCCAGCAGCCCGGGCAGCCGCCGTACGGACAGCCGGGTCAGCAGTGGGCGCCTCCCGGCGGTCCCGGTGGGCAGCAGCCGAAGGGCAACAAGAACACCCTCATCGCCCTGATCGTCGCCGGCGTCATCGTGCTGGCCGCGATCGGTGTCGCGTTGTTCCTGCTGCTCGGCAGCGACGACAACAGCAACACCGCCGGCTCGACCACCTCCGCGAGCTCCAGCTCGAGCTCCAGCGCGTCGACGACCACGCTGTCCTCGTCCTCGAGCTCCCGGTCGTCCAGCTCCTCCAGCTCGGCGCCGACGGGTGGGACCGGCATCCCGTCGGCCACGGTGACGCCGGACGGGCTCGGCAACGACCCGGTCCTGAACGAGTACGCGCAGGGCTGCTACGACGGCGACATGCAGTCCTGCGACGACCTGTACAACGGGTCGGAGGTGGACTCCCTCTACGAGGTCTACGGCGGGACCTGCGCCGGCCGTCAGCCGGTCGGGAACTCCGACACGGTGTACTGCGTCGACGCGTTCCCGGGAGCCTGACCGTCGCGTAGAACGGGCGCTCAGCCTGACGGGCAGCGGCCCGGTACCTCGCAGAGGTACCGGGCCGTTCCGTGTCACGGCGCCGGCTGCCGCGTGAGGCGGCCGGCGCCCGGCTCCAGGTCGCGGTCGGCGAGGGGCGGATCGATCTCGACGAGCTCGCTCAGCGGGCCGAGGCCGCCTACGCGGCGGTGACGACGGCCGAGCTGGGCGTCCTGCTCGCGGACCTGGCCGCCGCCCTTCCGCCGCCACCGTTCTGACGCCGCCGTTCTGACGCCGCCGTTCTTAGACCCGTGCGCTCAGGCCTCTTCGTCGTTGCGGTCGAAGGGCACCGCGGAGTAGGCGCGCAGCTTCTCGAGCGAGTGCAGGCTCTCGATCGAGCGGATGGTGCCTGACCGCGACCGCATCACCAGCGACTGCGTGGTGCAGCCGCCGGACCGGTACTGGACGCCGCGCAGCAGCTCGCCGTCGGTGATGCCGGTGGCGACGAAGAAGACGTCGCCCTGCACGAGATCGTCGATGTGCAGCACGCGGTCGAGGTCGTGTCCCGCGTCGAGGGCCTTCTGCCGCTCGTCGTCGTCCTTGGGCCACAACTTGCCCTGCAGCGCACCGCCCATGCACTTGAGCGCGCAGGCGGCGATGATCCCCTCCGGGGTGCCGCCGATGCCGAGCAGCAGGTCGACGCCGGTGCCCTCCCGGGCCGCGGCGATCGCGCCGGCGACGTCGCCGTCGGTGATGAACTTGATGCGGGCGCCGGCCTCGCGGACGTCGTGCACCAGCTGCTCGTGCCGCGGCCGGTCGAGGATGCACACGGTCACGTCGCCTACGGAGCTCTTCTTGGCCTTGGCGATGCGCCGGATGTTCTCGGCGACCGGGGCGGTGATGTCGACGACGTCGGCAGCGGCGGGCCCGGTGGCCAGCTTCTCCATGTAGAAGACGGCCGAGGGGTCGTACATCGCGCCGCGGTCGGCCACGGCCATGACCGCAATCGCGTTCGGCATGCCCTTGGCCATCAGCGTGGTGCCGTCGATCGGGTCGACGGCGACGTCGCACTCCGGCCCCTGCCCGTCACCGACCTGCTCACCGTTGTAGAGCATCGGCGCTTCGTCCTTCTCGCCCTCGCCGATGACGACGACGCCCTTCATGCTCACCGTGCCGATGAGGGCCCGCATCGCGTCGACCGCGGCGCCGTCACCGCCGTTCTTGTCCCCGCGGCCCACCCAGCGGCCGGCGGCCATCGCCGCGGCCTCGGTGACCCGGACCAGCTCGAGGGCCAGGTTGCGGTCGGGTGCCGGCCGGTCGGCGCTGAAGCCATGACTCGTCGGTACGGGGCCTTCGGGGACGGGCAGCGACACGGGACCTCCTGGTCGGACCACCAGCGCTGGTGGCAAGGGGGGAGCGCTCTCCTGCGATCCTAGGTGAATGACCGGAGTCGGCCCGACGAGCCAGCGACCACACAGCCCGGAGGACGACGCCGCTCCGGCGCCGGCCCAGAGTCCGGCGATCCAGCGGGCGGCCAGGATGAACGCCGCCAACATGGTGCGGTCGCTGCTGCCGCTGGTCGTGATCTGCCTGGTCATCGTGGCGTGGACGACGTTCCGCCAGAGCCCCGACGTCGACCCGATCCGTGAGATCGACCCCTCGACCACGGTCGACCTGGCCGCCGCGCGGGCGAGTTACCCGATCCTGTACCCGCAGGGGCTGGCCTCCGGCTACCGGCCGACCAGTGCGCGGACCGACGCCGGCGCCGCGGCCGAGGGTGACCCGGTGACGCTGGAGATCGGCTACGTGACCCCGGCCGAGGAGTTCGCCGGGTTCGTCGTGAGCGACGACAGCCGGGCGGAGCCGCTGGCGAAGGTGCTCGACGGGGCGGAGGAGCAGGGGACGGTGGACGTCGGCGGCCGCTCGTGGACCCGGTCCACCGCCGAGAACGGGGAGACCGTGCTGTCCCGTGAGGACGGCGGGGCGACCGTCGCGGTGAGTGGCTCGGCCTCCGACGAGGAGCTGGAGACCGTCGCCGCCGCGGTGGAGCCGTACCACGGCTGACCGGCCGAGTGCCCGTCCGTCGCCGGACATGAAGGTCATGTGGTGAACATCACGACATGGTCACTGCTGGGTGCGTCGCGCGTGAGCGGTGCGTGGCCCACGGGACGCTTCCGCCCTGCCAGTCACGCGAGCCACTCGCGCACCCTCCAGGAGCCCCCATGTCCCCTCGTGCCTTCTGCCCCAGGGGTGACCACCGACCCCCCGCCACCGGTGGTTCGTGTGCTTGCGGGATGGTGACCCGGGTGCCGTCCGGGCGTGCCCCGGTGCGCCCTGGGCCGCTCGTGCGACCCGAGGTCCGCGACATGCTCGCGCGCTGCCTCTACGACGGCCCGGGTGACCCGCTCGCAGCCGACGCCAGCGACCACCGGCCCCCCGCCATGCGGATGTCCAGCCTCCTGCGCCTGCGGGCCGACCGAGTGCTCGCCGCACTGTCCGCCGCGGGTCTCGTCGTCACCACCGACGGAGAGCTGCGGCAGGCTGCCTGACGCGCGGGCGACGACGCCGGGTCAGTCCCGCCCGGCGTCGTCGGCCGGTGCGGCGGCGGCCAGGCGCTCGCGGGCGCGGTCGAGCCAGTGCTGGCACAGCTTCGCCAGCTCTTCTCCGCGCTCCCACAGCGCCAGCGACTCCTCGAGCGTCAGCCCCCCGGCCTCCAGCCGGCGGACGACGTCGGCGAGCTCCTCGCGAGCCTGTTCGTAGGTGGTCGTGGGTTCGGCGTTCTCGGTACTGCTCATGCCTGGTCGTCCTCCGGGGTGGTCGGGTCCTGGTCGGCGCCGCGGTCGACGCGCACGGGCAGCCGGCCCCCGGCCACGCGGACGCGCAGCAGTTCGCCGTCGGCGACCTCGGCGGGGTCGCGCACGAGTGAGCCGTCGGCTCGCTGCACGACGGCGTAACCCCGCTCGAGCGTCGCGGCGGGGGAGAGGGCGGCCACGCGGGCCCGGGCGTGCTCGAGGTCGCGCTCGGCGCCCTCGACGCGGTGGACGAGCGTGCGCCGGGCGCGAGTGCGCATCGCGAGCACGTCCTCCTCCCGCCCGTGCAGCAGCCGGTCCGGCGACGCCAGCACCGGACGCGTGCGCATCGACTCCAGCCACCGCTCCTGCTGCTCGAGGCGACCGGTGAGGAGGTGCCGGGCGCGGGAACGGAGCCCGTCGACCAGCCGCCGCTGCTCGCCGATCTCCGGCACGATCCGGTGCGCGGCGTCGGTGGGGGTGGCCGCCCGGACGTCGGCGACGTGGTCGACCAGGGTCGTGTCGGTCTCGTGCCCGACGGCGGTGACGACGGGCGTGCGGGTGGCGGCGATGGCGCGCACCAGCCCCTCGTCGGAGAAGGGCAGCAGGTCCTCGACCGACCCGCCGCCGCGGGCGATCACGATGACCTCGACGGCGGGGTCGGCGTCCAGCCTCCGCAGCCCGTCGATGACGTTGGCCGCCGCCTGGGGCCCCTGGACGGCGCAGTTGAACATCTCGAACCGGACGGCCGGCCACCGGCGGCGGGCGGTGACCAGGACGTCGCGCTCGGCGGCGCTGTCCCGCCCGGTGATCACGCCGACCACGGCAGGAGCGAACGGGAGCGGTCGCTTCCGGGCAGGGTCGAAGAGTCCCTCCGCCGCGAGCAGCTGCCGGATCCGCTCGATCCGGGCGAGGAGTTCGCCCAGGCCGACGGCCCGGATCTCAGTGGCGCGCAGGGAGAACGAGCCGCGGGCGACGTAGTAGTCCGGCCGGGCGCGGACGATCACCCGCGCGCCCTCGGTGAGCTCCAGCCCGGGGCGCTCGGCGACGTCGCGGTGACACGTGACCGGCACGGAGAGGTCGGCCGCAGGGTCGCGCAGGGTCAGGAACACCGTGGCCGCGCCGCCGCGGCGCGAGAGCTGGGCGACCTGGCCCTCGACCCACACCTCACCGAGCCGGCCGATCCAGTCGGCGATCTTGCGCGCGACCGTGCGTACCGGCCACGGTGCCTCGGGTGAGGAGGGGGCGGTCACGGCTTCGAGCGTGCCATGCGCCCCTGACGGCTCCCGCGAGCCCGAAGGATCAGGCGCCGCCGCGCGGGGCCAGCGGGCTGGACTCGACCGCCTGCTCCTCGAGCTTCTCCAGCCGGTTCCGCAGCATCGTGAGGTACGGAGCGCGGGCCCGCGTCGCCTCCTCGTAGGTGACGAGGTCCTGCACGGTGCTCAGCGCGTATCCGCGCATCCGGCCACGGAGCTGGGCGATCGAGAAGCTGTCATAGCCGTCGATCGGCGCGGCTCCCGCGGCCTGGGAGCCGGCGAGGTCGCTGCCGCCTCCGGGCTCGTCAGTGGGGGCGCTGGAGGTCTCGCCGACGGCGTCGACCGCCGTGCCCGCGGCGATCGCGCGGTCGTCCTCGGTGGCGGGGGACTCGGTGGCGGGGGACTCGGTGACAGGAGTCTCGGGGGCAGGAGTCTCCGCGGCGGGGGAGTCGGCGGCGGCGGTCTCGGCGGCGGCGGTCCCGGCTGCAGCCGATGCGTCCTCCGCGGGGGCCTCCGGGGCGGCAACGCCTTCGTCGGTCACCGTCGCCTCGACGGTGTCCACCTCACCGGCGGGAGTCAGGACGTCCACGGTGGTGGCGACGTCCGCCGTCGGCTCGGCGTCGACGGTGTCCGCGGCGGTCGCCGAGCCAGCGGTGCCGGGGGCGGCCAGTGCGGCCTCGAGCAGTGCGGTCTCCACTGCGGCGGCGTCCTCGGTGACTCCGGCGTCCTCGCCGGCCTTCGCGGCGGACTTGGCAGCCTTCCGAGGCTTGGTCGCCTTAGCGGGCTTGGCCGGCTTCGGAGCCTTCCCGGCGGCCTTCGCCGGCTTCGGGACGGCCTTGGCCGGCTTCGGGGCGGGGGGAGCCGTCTCCTCCAGCGTCGGGGCCCGGTCGACGAGCTCGTCGATCGCGATCTCGTCGAGGATCGCCTCGGTGTCCGGCGCTTCCTCGGCGAGGGCGTCGAGGGACTGCTGGGCGCCCTCGACCTGCTCGCCCAGCTCCTCGGCAACCAGCTCGTCGACGGCGGCGTCGACGACCGCATCGGCGGCCGGGTCATCGACGAGGACGACGATCTCCTCGTCGATGATCAGGTCGGCGCTCGCGCTGGTCGGCTCGGTGTCACCGGCTCGGTCGAAGGCGGATTCCCGGAAGCCGGTCGAGGGGGGCACCAGGTCGTCGTCGTCGTCGAAGGTGGCCAGACCCGGCTCGTCCTCGCCGCGCAGCCCGGTGAACAGCTCGTCGCCGCGGGCGACGAAGCCGGCGTACTGCTGCTGCACCTTCATCGCGTGCTGCATGGCCAGGCCGATGAGACGCACCGGCAGCCCCGGCAGCGTCTCGGGCAGCTTGCGCGCCTCATCCAGAACGGTGGCGGCCAGACCAGCGGCAGCGCGGACAACCTCAGGGATCTCTCGAGCCATGGGCACACCGTGCCCCACAACCTCCGGCGCGACACACGATGTGTGCAGATCTACCCGGCAGGTGGTGTCCGGTCCCACCCGCCGGGGCCGGAGATGTCCGCGGCATCCCACCTACCATGGGTGCATGGCTGAGCAGCGCGGACGTGTCCTCCTGGCCGACCCCCGCGGGTACTGCGCCGGCGTGGACCGGGCGGTGATCGCCGTCGAGCGGGCGCTGGAGATCCACGGCGCCCCCGTTTACGTCCGGAAGCAGATCGTCCACAACAAGCACGTCGTCGCCACGCTGGAGCGCCGCGGGGCGATCTTCGTCGAGGAGACCGACGAGGTTCCCGAGGGTTCGGTGGTCGTCTTCAGCGCCCACGGTGTCTCGCCGGCCGTGCACGAAGAGGCCGCGACGCGGCAGCTGCGCACGATCGACGCGACCTGCCCCCTGGTCACGAAGGTGCACCAGGAGGCCAAGCGGTTCGCCCGCGACGACTACGACATCCTGCTCATCGGTCACCGCGGTCACGAGGAGGTCGAGGGCACCGCCGGTGAGGCGCCGGCCCACATCCAGCTCGTCGACGGCGCCGACGACGTGGCCAACGTCCAGGTACGCGACCCCGAGAAGGTGGTCTGGCTGTCGCAGACGACGCTCTCGGTCGACGAGACGCTGGCGACCGTCGGCCAGCTCAAGAACCGCTTCCCGGGGCTGCAGTCCCCGCCGAGTGACGACATCTGCTACGCCACGCAGAACCGGCAGCAGGCCGTGAAGCAGATGGCCGACGAGTGTGACCTGGTGCTCGTCGTGGGGTCGACGAACTCGTCGAACTCCGTGCGGCTGGTCGAGGTGGCGCTGGAGGCCGGCGCCCGCGACTCCCACCTGGTCGACTTCGCCTCCGAGATCGACCCGGCCTGGCTCGACGGCGTGGGCACCGTCGGGGTGACCAGTGGCGCCTCGGTGCCGGAGATCCTGGTCAGCGAGGTGCTGGACTGGCTCGCCGAGCGTGGCTACGCGGACGTGGAGACGGTCAAGGCCGCCGAGGAGCGCCTCGTCTTCGCCCTTCCGCACGAGCTCCGTCGCGCCGAGCGCGCCGCCCAGGCGGACTGAGTTCCGCGGGCCGCTGAGCCGGTGCCCGCCTGACCACGCGCCAGCGGCATCGCCGGGGGACTCGAGGGTCCAAAGACTGTTGCCCCGTGGTCCGGGTGGCGCGACGATCCGCGCATTCGCCCGGCACCCCCGGAGGATCGCTATGGCGACCAGCAGGACGACGACGGACAACGCGGCAACCGTCTCGGACGTGTACGCCGCCTTTGGGCGGGGGGATGTCCCGGCCGTGCTCGACCGGCTTGCCGACGGCGTCGCTTGGGACGATTGGTCCGACAACTTCGCCCAGCGTGCCGGGGTCCCGCACATGATCCCCCGGCAGGGAAAAGCTCAGGTCGCCGAGTTCTTCGGCCTGCTCAGCTCCTACACCGTCCTCGAGTTCGCCGTGCTCGACATCATCGGCGGCGGCCGCCAGGTCGTCGCCGAGGCGCGGGTCTCGTTCGCCCTGCCCGATGGCGGTCGGTTCACCGACGAGGAGCTCCACCTCTGGACGTTCGACGACGAGGGCCGGGTCGAGCGCTTTCGGCACTACGTCGACACCGCCAAGCACATCGCGGCCACGCGGGGGGAGGACACCACCGTTCGGTAGGCGCCGTCCGACGGAGCGTCAGCCCGTCGTTCCGTTTCGGCTCTCGTCCTCGTCGACGGTCGGCTCGGCCGGGCGCAGGGCGCGCACCGTCGCCTCAACGGGCGCCGGGGTCGGGACCGGGCTCTCGGCGATGCCGAGGTCGTCGAACCGGCGGGCCGCGGTCAGCACCGACGACTCGTAGGATCCGACCGTTTCGTTGAAGCGGGTCATCGTCGTGCCGAGGGCCGAGCCCAGCCGGGTCAGGTGCCCGGACAGCGTGCTGAGCCGCGCGTGCAACCGGCGGCCGACCTCGAGCACCTGGTCGGCGTCCCGGGCGAGACGCTCCTGCCGCCACGAGTAGGCGACGGTGCGCAGCAGCGCGAGCAACGTGCTCGGTGTCGCCAGGACGACGTCCCGGGCGAACCCGTACTCCAGCAGACCTGGCTCGGCCTCCAGGGCGGTGGTGAGGAAGCCGTCGGAGGGGACGAACAGCACCGTGAACGGCGCGGCCGGACGGAACGCCGTCGGGTACCGGCGGGCGGCCAGGGCGTCGACGTGGGTGCGGAGCTGACGGGCGTGCATCTGCACCCGCTGGTCGCGGACCGCCTGGTCGGTGGCCTGCACCGCCTCGATGTAGCCGGTGAACGGCACCTTGGCGTCGACGATGACCTGCCGCCCGTCGGCGAGCGTCACGATCAGGTCGGGCCGGACGCCGGCACCCTGGTCGTTGACCCCGGACGGTTGCTCGACGAAGTCGCAGTGCTCCAGCAGCCCCGCCACCTCGACGACCCGGCGCAGCTGCACCTCACCCCAACGGCCCCGCACGTGCGGCGTGCGCAGGGCCGTGACCAGCGCCGCCGTCTCGTGCTTGAGCTGGGCGGACGTCTGTCCGACCGTGCCCATCTGCTCGCGGAGCTCGCCGTGCGCGGTGGCCCGGGCACGCTCCATGCCGGCGAGCAGCCGGTGCAGGTGGTCGAGCGACTCGTGCACCGGCTCGAGGCCGGTCTCCCCGGGTCGGCGCCGGGCCGACAGCGTGACGACGCCGAGCGTGACCGCGGTGGCCAGCAGTGCGCCGAGGAGGAGACCGGTGAGCAGGGAAGCGGCGTCCATGTCCCGGAGGCTGCCGGAAGGGTCCGACAGTTCCGCGGAGGTCAGGCGGGACCCGCGACCCGGCCCACCGACTGTGGGGGCGGCGGTCGCTCGGACCTCGCGTCCGGCGCCAACCGGACGCGTGACGCATCGTGGACTGATGACCGACACCTCCGAGCCGTTGGCTCGGCCCGGCGCCATCCATCACGTCCGGCTGACGGTGACCGACATCGCCCGCTCCAAGGATTTCTACGGCCGCTTGCTGGGGGCAGTGCCCGCCGTCGATTTCAGTGACCAGGCCGGCGACCCGGCGGTGCAGGCGGACCCGGCGCGTCTCTACGGCGGCTGCGTCTTCGCCGTGGGTGGCCAGCTGCTGGGACTGCGGCCGGTGGCAGAAGCCGGAGATCGCTTCCGGTCCACCAGGGTCGGGCTCGACCACCTCAGCTTCGGTGTCGGGTCACCCGAGGAGCTGCAGGCCGCCGAGGCCCGCCTGGACGCCGCCGGTGTCGAACACGGCGAGGTCACGGAGCTGACCGGCTTCGGGATAACCATCCTGTCCGTCCAGGACCCCGACGACATCAACCTGGAACTCACCGCCCCGCTGCCGAGCTGACGAGGGACAAGGTCGAGCTCCGCGGAGCTCAGGCCGCGACGGGGGCGTGCTCCGCCTCGTGGTCGAGCAGCCAGCGCTTGACCGGCGTCCCCCAGCGGAAGCCGCCCAGGCCACCGTCGGACCCGAGGACCCGGTGGCAGGGCACGAACAGTGCGGCGGCATTGCGGGCGCACGCGTTCGCGGCGGCCCTGACGGCGGCCGGTCGGCCGCAGCGGGCGGCGAAGGAGGCGTAGCTGTCCGGCTGCCCGGCGGGAACTGTCCGCAGGATCTGCCAGGCCTCCTGCAGGAACGGACCCGAGCGCTGGCTCACGGCGACCTCGTCGATCGCGGTTACGTCACCGGCGAAGAACGCCTCGACGGCGTCGAGCACCGGCAGTCGGTCGACGTGCTCGGGCCCGGTCGGTCGGAGCGAGGGGTGCACGACCGGCAGGAGGACGGCGAGGTCGGCGGTCCACCCACTGGCCAGGACGACGTCCCGGCCAGTGGTGTCGGTGGTGACGACGACGGTGAAGGGGCCTGGCGGAGTGGCGACGGTGGCGGAACGGGCGCGGGGCAGGGTAGTCATCAGGCGCTCCTCGGGAGGGCGGGTCCACGGGTGAACAGGCTGGGCACGGCGAGCGCCCAGAGGTGCAGGACGGCGTAGGACCGCCAGGGACGCCACCGCGTGGCGGCCTCCGCGTCGGTGCTGCCGAGCGTGGTGAGCGACTTCCGCAGGGCGAGGTCGCCGGGCAGCCACACATCGGGGTCGGCCAGGCCGCGCAGCCCGACCAGTGCCGCCGTCCACGGGCCGATGCCGGGGACGGCGAGCAGCGCCCGGCCGGCCTCCTCGCGGTCGGCGCCGGGGTCGAGGGCGATGTCCCCGCCGGCCAAGGCGGACGACAGGGCGTGCACGGTGCGGCGGCGGGCTCCGGTCAGACCGACGGTCGTCAGGTCGGTGTCGGCCAGTGCGGCCGCGCGAGGGAAGGCGTGGGTCAGGCTGCCGACCGGTTCGGCCAGGGGCGTGCCGGCCGCGGTCAGCACCCGCGCGGTGAGGGTCCGGGCGCCCGCGACCGACACCTGCTGGCCGAGCACCGCGCGGACCGCCAGTTCGTCGGCGTCGGGGGAGGCCGGGACGCGGCGGCCCGGGGCGGTGTTCACCAGCGCGGCGAGTGTCGGGTCGGCACCGAGGACGTCGTCGACGGCGGCCGGGTCGGCGTCCAGGTCGAGCATCCGGCGGCAACGCGTGACGGCTGCGCCGAGGTCGCGCAGCTCGGCGACGCGCAGCCTGGCGGTGACGCCGGCGCCGCCGCCGGCAGCGGGGGAGAGCTGCACGACCGCCGGTCCGTGCGGCAGGTCGAGCACGCGGGAGAACGTCCTCCCGTCCCACTCCTCGAGGCCGGGCACGGCATGCACGCCGAGGAAGAGCAGCACCTCGTCGGCCGCGTACGGCGCGCGGGCGGCGAGCCGGAGGGTGAGCCAGCCGGGTGAGCCGCCGTCCGACCCCGGGCTGGTGCTCCGCAGGGCGGTCGGCGTCGTCGCGAAGACCTCGCGGACGGTGTCGTTGAACTGCCGGATGCTGGCGAACCCGGCCGCGAAGGCGACGTCGGCCATGGGGAGGTCGGTGGTCTCGATGAGCAGCCGGGCGGTCTGGGCGCGCTGGGCGCGAGCCAGGGCGAGCGGCCCGACGCCGAGCTCGCCGACGAGCAGCCGGTGCAACTGGCGCTCGGAATAGCCCAGCCGCGCGGCCAGTCCCGGGACTCCGGAGCGCTCCACCTCGCCGTCGGCGATCAGCCGCATCGCGCGGGCGACGACGTCGGCGCGGACGTCCCACTCGGGCGAGCCCGGGACGGCGTCGGGGCGGCAGCGGCGGCAGGCGCGGAAGCCGGCGCCCTGGGCCGCAGCGGCCGTGGTGAAGAAGGAGACGTTGCGGGCCAGGGGAGTGCGGGCCGGGCAGGACGGGCGGCAGTAGATGCCGGTCGTGTGGACGGCGGTGAAGAACCAGCCGTCGAACCGGGCGTCCCGGCCGGCGACGGCGCGGTAGCAGCGCTCGTGGTCCACCGTCCGGCTCATGGGAACGAGCATGCCAGCCGAGGACGACGAGAACTGGCGGCTTTCGGACGTGGCCGTGGCACGGTCACAAGGTCAGCGTGAGGCGTTCAGGATGAGGACGCCGACCCGTCGAGGAGCCGCTCGAGGTCGAACTCGAGCGACCTTTCGGGTGCATAGGCGGCCTGGAGATCGTTCCCCGCGACCGGCCCCACGCGCGCCGCGGTCGGGAAGCGCTCGGCGTCGAAGAAGCGCTCGGCGTGCGGGGCCATCGCCGTCCACGCTCTCGGGTGGGAAGCGGCAACCGCTGAAGCTGGCCGTCGAGATGACTGGGGACAGCTCCGTGTACGTGCTCGACGAGCCGACGACCGGTCTGCACATGGACGACGTCGACCCGCTGATCGGCCTGCTGCACCGACTGGTGGAGGGGGGGCGCACCGTCGTCGTCGTCGTCGAGCACGACCTCGACGTGATCGCGCGGGCCGACTGGGTGGTGGACCTCGGGCCCGGCGCCGGGCACGACGGCGGGCGGATCGTGTTCGAGGAGACGCCGGGGGAACTTCTGGGTGCGGAGACGCTGACCGCGCAGCACCTGCGAGCCCACGTACGGACGGCGGCAGTCGCCTGAGTCCTCGCCGAGTGTCGGGTTGCGGTCCCCTCGGCCTCGCTGAGACGACCACAGGTCGACACTCGATGGGATCTGCGTCGTCAGACGACGCGGCGTCCGGCGGTGAGCTCGCTCGGGGTGTCGCCGGTGTTGACCGTCGCGCTCGGCTCGACCAGCAGCACCTCGGCCCCGTCCGGCGAGTACGGCTGATGCGACGTGCCCTTCGGGACGACGAACAGCTGCCCGGGGCCGAGCGTCACGTCGCCGTCGTCCATCCTGATCGTCAGCGAACCCGACAAGACGAGGAAGACCTCGTCGGTCTCGGGATGGCTGTGGCGGGTGAACTCACCGTGGGTGCGGACGACGCGTACGTCGTAGTCGTTGAGGACGGCGACGGTGCGGGGCTCCCACGGTCGCTGGATCCGAGCGAGGACGGTGGCGAGGTCGACTGGTGCGGGCACAACCGCCATGGTCGTTCGCGTATGGCCTGCGGCACCAGTGCCAGCCCCTGCTTGTCAGCTCCGGCCCGGCGCTAGGTTCCACAGGTGATCATCGACACGCTCGACGTGACGCCGGAACAGTTCGCGGCCGGCACCGGGTGGGTGATCAAGCCAGAGGGTGCGTGCAAGGCGGAGATCTGCGTGCCGCTGGACCGGTCGCGGGGTTTCGACCTGACCGCCACGGCCGAGCGGCTCGGCATGGCGCTGGTCCGGGACGACGAGGCCGGGCTGTGGTCGCTCGGGCCGGAGTCACTGGGTGACCGGGCGCTGGTCAGCGCCGAGGCTCCGGACCTGGTGCTCGGCGACATCGACGGCAACCAGTTCCGGCTCACGTCCCTGCGCGGGCAGAAGGTCGTGCTCGTCGCCTGGGCGCCCTACTAGGGCTGCGCCTTCGACCTGCCCGGGTGGCAGGCACTGCGTACGGAGCTTCACCCCCTCGGCCTCGAGGTCGTCACCGTCTCCCTGGAGCTGTCGGGGCCGGAGGCTTCCCGGCCGTACATCGAGGCGGCCCGGCCCGATCACCCGTCGCTCCTGGACCCGACCCACCGGATGGGCTCGCTGTTCGGCGTGGTCAACATCCCGAACGTGGTCTGGATCGACGAGGAGGGCGTGATCGTGCGCCCGCCGGAGCCGGGCTGGCCGGACGGCGACCAGCACATGCCTGCGGACGTCGTCGAGTCGATGCCCCGGCTCGGGCGCGCGAAGAATGCTCCGCCGCGGCCGGAGGGTGCGGCCGGCGCGCGAGGGATGCAGGCCGGACAGGACCGCGCCGTGTACGCCGACGCGATCCGCGAGTGGGCGGCCAAGGGGCCCGACAGCGCCTATGCCCTGAGCCCGTCGGAGGTCGTCGCCCGGTCGCAGCCGCGACCGCGGGAGGTGTCGCAGGCCGCCGCGCACTTCGAGCTGGCCGACCATCTCTGGCGCGCGGGGCAGCGGGACCGCGCCATCGCCCACTTCAACGCCTGCCATCGCCTGCAGCCGGACAACTGGACCTACCGGCGGCAGGCCTACTCGCTGGTGAGCAACGAGCGCATCGGCGGGCCGGCCGGCCGGTTCGCTCAGGGGCCGGTGCGGGGCGAGGAGGACGACTGGCCCTTCGAGTCCGACTTCCGCTCGCAGATCGCGACCCTCGGGGAGGGGGAGTACTACCCGAACACCATGTGACCGCTCCGCGCGGCCGGAAGGCTCCGGGGGCGAGCGCCTAGGCTGAACTCCCGTGAGCCTCACCATCGGGATCGTCGGCCTGCCCAACGTCGGCAAGTCGACCCTCTTCAACGCCCTGACCAAGAACGACGTGCTGGCCGCGAACTACCCGTTCGCGACCATCGAGCCCAACGTCGGTGTGGTGGGCGTGCCCGACCTGCGGTTGGCGAAGCTCGCCGAGGTGTTCGGCTCGCTTAAGATCATCCCGGCGACGGTGTCGTTCGTGGACATCGCCGGCATCGTCCGCGGCGCGAGCGAGGGCGCGGGGCTCGGCAACAAGTTCCTGGCCAACATCCGGGAGAGCGACGCGATCTGCCAGGTGATCCGGGTCTTCACCGACCCCGACGTCGTGCACGTCGACGGCAAGGTGAGCCCGGCCGACGACATCGAGACGATCAACACCGAGCTGCTCCTGGCCGACCTGC
>JAOPUS010000298.1 GCA_025963345.1 Blastococcus sp.
CGGGTGCGCCGGTTCCTGCGCCGGATCGCCCTCTGGGGCGCCGGACCCGGCGGCGAATACCTCGCGTGGGGCGCTGCCACCCGGCCCACCGCCCGCCCCCTGGCCCGTCCGGCTCCCGAGCCGGCGACCGATCGCCCCGTGGTGCTGCGGGAGATGCCCAGCACCCCCACGATCCAGCCCGCGGCGCCTTCCCCCGCCGCGGCGCTGCCTCCCCACGGTCCGGCGTCGACCGGACCGCGGTGGATGCCGCCGGTCCCCCGTGGAGCAGTGGCCGTCCCCGGCGTAAGACCGCGCGGACGCCCTGAACGCTCCCCGGCCACCGGCTGGCCCTCGCAGGTGCCGACGTCCGGTGTACCGACCGGGCTGGTCCGGGCACGCGGTGACCCGCTGTCCTGCCCGGCCCGCGGATCCCCCGCGCCGGCGCGACGATCCAGGTCCCCGGGCTCCCTCTGGAGCTCGTTCCCTTAAGGGCCTGCCCGCCGCTTCCGAGACAGGCGCACGCCGGCGCCTGACCGAATGCTGTTGCGCGACCACGGCAGCCAGCCGCTGGACGCCGTCCTCCGTTCCATCCTCGAGCCCGCCGCAACCGGTCGCCCTCTTCCCCGGGCGACCGTGACCGACGACTCGGTCCCCTCGCTGAGTCCAGCCTGCAGGCCGATCTCGGCCGCCACCTGGCTTCCCTCCGACGGCGCTACTCCCGGCCGCCGACCGACTGTGACGCACGACGGTTCTCGCCTCGACCCACCGCCGACTCGCCCTTGTGCAGCGCGCGGACCCTCCAGGGAGGCGCAGACGTGTGCGGCACTGCCGGCCCGGCCCACCGGATCCGTCGCAGGCGAAGAACAGGTCCTCCCGGTACCCGGTGAGGGACGCTCTGCGTCCCCGGGTCTCTGACCGGCACGGACCTGGCCGTCGGCGCCGATGACCCCCTGCGGCGGTGGCGCTCGTGACGACCGGGACGCGGTCCGGCCGCACTCGGGACGGGACGATGCTGGACGACGTCGCCAGGCTACGTGGAC
The DNA here is from genome assembly GCA_025963345.1 of Blastococcus sp. Lineage (GTDB taxonomy): Bacteria > Actinomycetota > Actinomycetes > Mycobacteriales > Geodermatophilaceae > Blastococcus_B. The sequence continues at coordinate 1,020 of JAOPUS010000298.1, forward strand.
CACGTGCTGGCGGACGCAGCTCCTCGTCTGCCACCCCCGCCGGACGGCGGGCGCTCCCCCGGAAGCCCCGGGGGAGCGCCCGCCCCGGCCACACACTTCCGAGCTGCTCCGGCGGAACGTCGGACGCTGGTGACACCCCGGCGCCGACAAGCCCGCGGCCGGCCCGAATGCTGGCCCCGCGTGTGACCCGCATGCCCCAGTGGGAAGGAACCACCTCGTGACCGCCCCCGAGCCCGCGCCCGGCTCCCCGGGCGACCGGCTGGCAGCGGTCCGGCGGCTGGAGTCCACCGCGCTCGGTTCCCGGGCGCTGCAGCGGCTGACCGGCCTGGCCGTCCGGCTGCTCGGCGCGGATGCCGCGGCGGTCTCGCTGCTGGGCGACGTCGAGACCGTGGTCGGCGGTGACGGACTTCCCGCCGGCAGCCTGGGCCGCCAGGTACCACTGACCGACTCCCTCTGCGCCGTCACGCTCGCGGGCGGGACGGAGCCACTGGTCGTGCCGGACACCGCCCGCGACCCGCGCGTCGGGTCGTTCTCGGCGGTGGTGGGCAGCCTCGTCGGCGGCTACGTCGGCGTCCCGCTCGTGGTCTTCGACGGCTCCGCCGTGGGCGCCCTCGCCGTCTACACGCGGAGGCCACGGGCCTGGTCCCCGAGCGACGTCACCCTGCTGCGCCAGCTCGCCGACGCCGCGGCCACGGAACTCGAACTCTCCGCCCTGTCCCGCGAGTTCGAGGTCCACCGACTGCGTTTCGAGCTGGCCATCGATGCGGCCGAGATCGGCAGCTTCGACTGGGACCTGGCCACCGGGCGGCTGGTCTGGGATGACCGGCTGGTGGAGATCTTCGGATACGACCGGGACACCTTCGACGAGACGCTGGAGGCGTTCTCGGCGCGGGTCCATCCCGACGACCGGGCGCGGGCCCTGGACGCCGTCCGGGCGGCCGTCGACACCTGCGGCGACTTCGACGCCGAGTTCCGGATCGTCCTGCCCACCGGGGAGACGCGCTGGCTGCAGGGCCGCGGCCGGGCCGTCGCCGATGACCTCGGCCGCGCCACCCGCCTCCTGGGGGCCGGCTTCGACACGACCTCCCAGCGGCACACGGACGCACGTGTGGCCCGCGTCCTGGAGGCCATGAAGTCCGCCTTCTTCTCCCTGGACCGGAAGTGGCGCTTCACCTACGTCAATTCCGAGTCGGAGCGGGTCCTGGACCGGACCCGGGAGGAACTGCTGGGCTTCTCCATCTGGGACGCCTTCCCGGGCACCGTGGACAGCGCGTTCGAGGAGAACTACCGCTCGGCGATGGCCACGGGCCAGGAACGGGTCTTCGAGTCCTACTACCCGCCGTTCGACACCTGGTACGAGGTCCGCGCGTGGCCGGGACCGGACGGGCTGTCGGTGTACTTCCTCGACGTCACCGAACGGCGGGTCGCCGAGGCGCAGGCGAGCCGGAGCGCCGCGCGCCTCGCCGTCATCGCCCAGGTCGCTGCGGAGGTCTCCGATGCGGTCGGCGAGGTCGGGGGCGAGGAGGAGGCCGTCCGGCGCCTCGCGCGTGCGGTCGTGCCGGTGCTCGGCGACTGGGTCATCGCCAGCCTCATCGGTGAGGACGGCCGCCTCCACGACATCGTCGGCTGGCACGCTGATCCCGAGATGCGCGACCTCGCCGTCCGCTACTCCGACCTGCGGCTGTCGGCGCTGACGTCAACGGCCCCCATCGTCGAGGCACTCCGGTCCGGTCAGCCGATGATCGTGGACGACGTCCCCGAGGCGGTCGGCCGCACCCTGCCGGCCGGCGAGGTGCGCGAGGTCTTCGAGGCCCTCGATCCCCGGACGGCGGTCGCGCTGTCGCTGCGGGCCCGGGGGCGCACCGTCGGGGCGCTGAGTGTGTACACCTCTGGTGACCGCCCCCCGGCCGACGCCGACGACGTCGCGACCCTGCGCGAGGTGGCCGACCGGGTGGCTCTGGCCCTCGACAACTCGCGGCTCTACGAGCAGCAGCGCCGGCTCGCCGAGGGACTGCAGCGCAGCCTGCTCACCGCGCCGCCCGAGCCCGACCACGCCGAGATCGTGGTGCGCTACCGGCCGGCCATGCGGGCGGCCGAGGTCGGTGGCGACTGGTACGACGCCTTCCTCCAGCCCTCGGGCGCAACCGTGCTGGTCATCGGGGATGTCGTCGGCCACGACACCGCAGCCGCCGCGGCGATGGGGCAGCTGCGCGGCATGCTGCGGGGCATCGCCTACCGCGACGGGGCCGGGCCGGCCGCCGTCCTGACCGAGCTCGACGCCGCCATCCAGGGACTGGGGATGGGCACGATGGCCACCGCCGCGATCGCCCGGATCGAGCAGACGGCGCAGGAGCGCGCGGCCGGCACCACGCGGCTGCGCTGGTCGAACGCCGGGCACCCGCCGCCGCTGCTGATCCACCATGACGGCCGCATCGAGGAGCTCATCACGTCCCGGGCCCAGCTGATGCTGGGCGTCGACCCGGCGACCGCGCGCACGGAGGCGGTGGTGACCGTGCGCCGCGGAGCGACGCTGTTCCTCTACACCGACGGCCTGGTGGAGGGCCGCGACCTGCCGCTGGACGACGGGATCGCGAGACTGAAGGCGGCCCTGGCCGAGCTCGTCGAGCGGCCTCTGGGCGAACTGTGCGACGCGGTCATCGAACGGCTGCGGCCCGAGGGCCTGCAGGACGACGTCGCGCTGGTCGCGATCCGGCTGCACCCGGAGGACCGGCCCCGGCCGCCGGAGGCGGGCCCGGAGCACGTGCCCGACCTCGTGGACCCGCAGCGAGCCGCCGAGGGCTGAGCGAGCTGGAGGTCTTGGCTGCGGGGCCTCAGCTGCGGGGGAGGAGGGCCCAGACGAACTTGTGGCCGGCCTCGACGTACCAGCCGTGCTCCGTGGCCATCTCGGCGATGAGGTACAGGCCGAGGCCGCCCTCGCTGGGGTCGCGGCCGACCGCCGGGGTCGGCGGGGCGGTCGCCGCCTGGTCGGACACCTCGATCAGGTAGGCGTCGTCGGTCATCCGCACGGTGGCGCGGACCTCGCCGCCGCCGTGGCGCAGGGCGTTGGAGGCCATCTCGTCGAGGGCGAGGATCAGCTGGTCCAGGAGATCGGGGTCGGGGATCGCGGCACCCGCGTGGCGGCGCAACTGGGCCCGGACCGTCGGTAGCTCGGCGACGTCCCGCAGGCTCCAGGTGAGGGCGGGCGAGGCCGGGGGAGGGGACGCGGACGGCCACACCGCCCCGGCCGCCTGCCCTGTCACGCGCTACTTCCCTTGCATGCTCGCGGCCGTCGTCGTCGGCCGAACACCTCCGTATCGGCTGTACGGCCCTGGTCCAAACCTGATGCGACGTGGATCACCCTCGTGGGGGTGCCTCGGCGGTCAGTTCGCCGAGCTTGGTGACCGTGTTCCAGTTGCGGGCGGTGCCGGGGACGCCGAGCAGCCGGTCCCACTTCCACGCGGCCAGGGGTGTGTTCGCGATCCCGTCGGGCAGCCAGAGGTAGAGCTCGCGGCCGCGGACCAGGTACTCCCCGCCGCCCTCGACCGGGGGCAGGGCGTCCACGCGGTCAGGCGCGGGCGGGTCGGGGAGAAAGGTGACGAGGTACCGCGCCGGGTCGGTGGCCACGGTGGCGAACGGGTCACCGGCGACCACGGCAGCCACCTCCGTGCCCGTCCGGACGACGACGGGGACGGCGAACCCGAACTCCTCCTCGATCGCCCCCGCCAGGTCGGCCGCGAGCTCGGCCTCACCCAGCGGGCTGTCCAGGACGACGTTGCCGCTGCGCAGGTGGGTGCGCACGTTCCCGTAGCCCCGGGCGGCGAGCACCTCCGTCAGCCGCGGCATGCCCACCTGCCGCGCCCGGCCGACGTTGATGCCGCGCAGCAGCGCCACGTAGCGGGTCGGGTCGGAAGTCATCGCGGCACGGTAGCGCCGTCGTCTGGAAGCCGCCTCACCCGACGAAGACCGGGTCCCACGCACCGGTCAGCACGCTCAGGGTGACCGCGGCGGCGCAGACGACGACGGTGCCGGCGACGAAGACGGCGTCCCGGCGGTACAGGCGCGAGCCGCGGGCGTTGGTGCGGGGGATGCCGGAGTCGAACCCTCGTGCATCCATGGCCGTGGCCAGCCGGGACCCGCGGCGGACGGCGCCCACGAGCAGCGTGAAGACGATCCCGCCGAGGAGTCGCGCCCGGGCCACCGGGTTGCGCCCGGCCTCCACGCCGCGGGCGCGCCGGGCCAGCCGCACCGACTCGAACTCGGCGATCAGCAGGGGCACCAGCCGCAGGGCCGCCAGGGCCCCGAAGGCGAACCGGGTGGATACCCTCCAGTGCAGCGTGAGCGCGTCGGCGAGCCGGACGGGGTCGGTGGTGGCCACCAGCAGCACCCCCGGCAGCGCCAGGCCCACGACCCGGAGCCCCAGGCCGACGCCGGTGACCACGCCGGCGTCGTCGGAGAGCAGCACGTTCACGACACCCACCGAGGTCGCGCCGACGAGCAGCGGCCAGGTCCGGCGCCACAGGTCCCAGGGCGAGGTGAGGCCGGCGGCCGGCAGCAGGCACAGCTCCGCGGCGACCACGACGGCGGGCGTGACGACGTCCAGGCTGGTGAGCAGGACCAGGGTGACGACGCCGATGGCGCCGAGCTGGGCGACCGGGTTGATGCGGCCGAGCCGGGTGCCGACCGCGGGGCCGAGGGCCAGGGACGTCACAGTGCCCGCGGCTCGAGTGACAGCCGGTCGTCGGCGAGGGCTCCGACCAGGTCGGCGTCATGGGTGACGACCGCGACCGCGCAGCCGCGCGCCCGCTGCTCGGCCAGCAGGGTGACCAGTTCCCGCCAGGTGGCCGCGTCCTGGCCGAACGTGGGCTCGTCGAGCACGAGCACCCGCGGTGCGGTCGCGAGCGCGGTGGCGACCGACAGCCGCCGCTGCTGGCCGCCGGACAGCGTGTACGGGTTGGCGTCGGCGAAGGCGGTCAGGCCCAGCCGCTCGAGGAGCTCCTCGGCGGTGACCCGGGCGGCCGTGGCGTGCTCGCCGGAGCGCAACGGCCCCAGCGCGAGCTCGTCGCGCAGCCGGCCGGTGAGGAACTGCTGCTCGGGGTGCTGGAAGACCGTGCCGATCCTGCTGACCAGCTCCCCCGCCCGCCAGCGGTGCGGCTCCCGATGTCCCCTGCGCACCCCTGCGGCGAGATCCTCGGCGGCGTCGACCCCGCCGGTGGTGGGCGCGCGTAGCCCGGCGAGCAGCAGCGCGAGGGTGGACTTGCCGGCGCCGTTGGGTCCGGTGACCGCGAGCGCGCGCCCGCCGCGCAGCACGACTGTCGTGGGCGGCAGCGCAGGCGTCGCGCTCCCCCGGTAGGTGAAGCCGGCGGCCTGCGCGGTGAGCAGGACCGGTCCGTCCGTCGCGGGGGGAAGGTGCAGCCCGGCCGTGCGGGAGGCGGGGCGCCAGTCGGGACCGTGCTCGACCAGCCCGCCCGGGACGACCTCCACGACCCGGTCCACCAGGGCCAGCCATGGGCCGGCGTCGTGGTCGACGACGATCGTCGTGGCGCTGCGGTCGGCCGTCACCCGGGCGACCGCCGAGCGCACCAGGGCCGCCCCGGGAGGATCGAGCTGGGCGGTCGGCTCGTCCAGCAGCAGCAGGCCCGGCCGGCGGGCCAGCACCCCGGCCAGCACCAGTCGCTGCTTCTCCCCGCCGGAGAGTGCCTGGGTCGGCCGGTCGCGGCCGTACGGGAAGCCGACGGCGGCCAGGGCCTCGTCCACCCGCGGCCAGATCTCGGCGGCGGGCAGGCCGGCGTTCTCCAGGCCGAAGGCGACGTCGTCCCCGGCCCGGGTCATGACCAGCTGACTGTCCGGGTCCTGGGCGAGCAGGCCGAGCCGTCCCCGGGCGGCCTGCGGATCTCCGCCGTCCACGGTGAGCTCGCCGGTCACCTCGGCGCCCTCGGCGTCCAGGATCCCGGCCAGTGCCGCGAGCAGCGTGGACTTGCCTGCCCCCGAGGCGCCGGTGAGGAGCACCCGCTCACCGGGCTCGACGACGAGGTCGACGCCGGTCACGGCCCAGGCCCGCCGTGAGGGGTGGCGGACGCCGAGCCCCCGGGCGACCACGCGGGCGGGGGTGCCCACGGAAGCTACGTCTCTGCTTCCCCCTGTAAGCAGAGACGTATCTTCCGGAGGGCCGGGTCGTGTCACCGGGGAAGCGGGATCAGACGCGACTGCGGCCGGCGGCGAACGAGCTCAGGGCGCCCGTGCGGGCCAGCGCCCGGACCAGGAGCAGTCCGACGATGCCGGCGAGCAGCACGCTGGAGAGCGTGGTGAACACCGTGTACGGCAGGGTGAAGGCCCAGAACGGATAGTCCTGGGACACCGGGTAGTAGAGGCTCAGGTCGAGGATCGACGTCGACAGGCCGGCAGTGACCGCGGCGAGCACGGCCGTGGCCCAGCCGAAGTGCCGGTAGCGGGTCAGCAGGAAGCCCAGCTCGCCGCCGAGGCCCTGGACAAGGCCGTAGACGACGATGATCAGGCCGTACGGCGAGCCGAGCAGCAGGCTGACGGCCGCCGCGAGGGTCGAGGCGAACACCGCCGCCCCGGGCTTGCGGACCAGCAGGCCGGCCACGACCCCCGGCATCAGGTAGACGCCGTTGAGGATGGCCGAGAGCGGCGGGAAGAAGTCCAGCGGCGCGGCCAGCACGCCGAAGACGAGGTTCCAGGCCCAGAAGACGACGCCGAAGGCGACTCCCAGGACGGCGGCGACGACGATGTCGACGGTGCGCCAGCGGACGCCGGTACGACCCGGCTCGATGCCATCGATGGACGACGGACGGACGGCCTGTTCGGCCATTTCTTCCTCCAAGACTCCCTGCGCCGGCATTACCCGGATCAGGTTCGAGGGTCTGCGGTGTCCCGCACTCTCAGCGCCGAAGCGCTCCCCTGTCGGTTTCTTCTGTTGTGCCGCGGAGCCTAGCCCCCGTCGGTCGGCGGGGGTCGGGGGGGAATGCTTGAACTCTCATGCACCTTGGAGGACAGTGGAAAGCCCGCATCGAAAGTAGGAGCCCGTCATGCCCGTCCAGCGCCTCAACCACGCCGTCCTCTACGTCCGGGACGTCGAGCGCAGCCACGCGTTCTACCGCGACGTCCTCGGCTTCCGCGCGAAGACGGAGATCCCCGGCGCCGCGGTCTTCCTGCAGGCCGAGGGCTCCACGAACGACCACGACCTCGGCCTGTTCCAGATCGGCGCCGGTGCCGGCCCGTCCGAGGCGGGACGCCGCACCGTGGGCCTGTACCACCTGGCCTGGGAGGTCGACACGCTCGCCGAGCTGTCCCGGATCCGGGACGCACTCCTCCAGGCCGGCGCGCTCGTCGGTGCCTCCGACCACGCGACGACCAAGGCCCTGTACGCGCAGGACCCCGACGGCATCGAGTTCGAGGTGTCCTGGCTGCTGCCGGCCGACCTGATCACCCCCGAGGTGGCGGAGGGCGCGGCCGGTACTGCGCCGCTGAACCTCGAGCGGGAGATCGAGCGCTACGGCGCCCAGACCCGCGGCGGGGTCGGGGTCTCCGTCCCCGCCTGACATCCGGGCCGGCAGGGATCCGGCACGATCGGGGCATGCAACCCGGCGTGCCGGTCCCGCCCGTCGAGCTGGAGGCAGGCGGCGTGCGGCTGCGACCGTGGCGCTCATCGGCCGGCGGAGCGACTGGAGTTCCGGTGACCACGCCTCCTGGGCCGTGGTGGCCGACGAGGTGTTTCGGCTCCCCTCTCGGTGCACTCGATCGACCGCGTCGGGAACGACGCGCGGATCGGCTACTGGACGGCGCCGGCGGCGCGCGGCCGCGGCCCTCGGCGAGCATCGTCGGGACGACCGCCCCCAGCGCGTGGACGGTGCCCATCAGGTCGGTCTGCAGCTGATCGGCGAACGCTTCGCTGTCCCACTGCCCGCCGATGCCGGTCGGCTTCGCCGAGAAGTCGGGCTTGGCGAACTCCAGCGCACCGAAGGCGATCGTGGTGACGCCGAGAACTCGGGACAGGACCGGCATGAGGGGCACTCCTCGGGAAGCTCGGAGAAGAGGGCCTCACAGCGGAACGGCGAGGCCCTCCGGGACGGGTCGTTGTATGGCATCCGCGATGTCGGCCCGCATCGGTTCGATCCCGGTCGCCCCGAGGACGACGTCCCGGGCGAAGCGGTGCCAGCGCAGGGCGCCGCGCAGCATCGAGTGCCCGCCCGGCGCGGTGAAGCGGGCCATGTGTGCGCCGTCCTCGCGGGCCCTGAGCGCGAAGTCGGCCGAGAGCTTCGCCGGCACCCAGCGGTCGCCCCGGCCGTGCAGGATGGCGACGGTCCGGCCGCGCAGGTGGTGAACGGGCTCACCCGGCGGCGTCCAGGGCGCGAGCGCGCAGACGGCGGCGACCTGCGGGTGCCCACCGGCGCGCAGCGCCGCCCGGCCGCCCATCGAGTGCCCCACGAGGACGATCGGCACGTGGGCGCTGTACTCGGCCCGGAGCTGCTCGATCGCCCAGCGGACGTCGTTGTAGGCGTCGGCCGCGGCGCCGTTCCACCCGGCCACCCGGTAGCGGAGCAGCTGGGTGCTGATCCCCCGGTCGGCCGCGCCGGAGCGGACGAACTGCTCGAAGGCGCGCATCCGGACGACGGACAGGGCGCCGTCGCGCGGCGGTGCCACGCTGGTCGCCGTCCCGCCGTGACAGAACAGGGCGATGCCTCGGACCTCGCCCCGGGCAGCGTGGCCCTCGATCGTGGGGTGCGTCATGCGGCGGTTCTCGTCTCTCTCCTCTGCTCCCGGCGGGCGGCACCCAGGGCCGTCCTCAGGACTTTCGGGAGCAGGAGCGCATTCGGATGCACTCCGAGGTCAGGCGGTGCGCCGGCCCCCGCGGAGCCGGTCGCCGACGTCCCCGGCCTTCAGCAGGGCCCGGCTCACGCGGGTCGAGCCGTTGCGCCGCTCGAGCGCCCGGCCCAGCCGCCGAAGCAGGCCGGCCGTGAGCGGGACGACGACGGTGAGGATCAGCCACATGCGCAGCCGGCGGGAGAAGAAGAGCCACATGAGGGGGATCTGCCCCGGGGAGCTCGGCGTCAGTCGTCGGCGGCCAGCCGCACGATCATCTTCCCGGTATTGCCGCCGCGCAGGAGGTCGAGGAAGGCCGGGACGGCGTTCTCCAGCCCCTCGCGCACGGTCTCCCGGACGACGAGGTCGCCGGAGGCGATCCAGCCGGGGACCGTCTCCAGGAACTCCGGCCGCAGGTCGGCGTGGTCGCCGACGAGGAAGCCGCGCAGGGTCAGCCGGTTGGCCACCAACAAGGACATGTTGCGCGGGCCCGGCGGCGGCGTGACGGCGTTGTACCCGGAGATCGAGCCGCAGACGGCCGCCCGGCCGTGCAGCCGGAGCGCGCCGATCGCGGCCTCCAGGTGCTCGCCCCCGACGTTGTCGAAGAAGACGTCGATGCCCTCGGGGGCCTCGGCCGCGAGCAGTTCGGCCACCGGGCCGTCGTGGTAGTCGAAGGCGGCGCTGAACCCGAGCTCGCCCAGCCAGGCCACCTTCGCCGGCGACCCGGCGCTGCCGACGACGCGGCCCGCCCCGCGCAGCCGGGCGAACTGGCCGACGAGGCTGCCGACGGCCCCCGCGGCCCCGGAAACGAAGACGTCCTCGCCGGGCCGGAACGCCGCGACGGAGAACAGCCCCGCCCAGGCGGTGAGCCCCGGCATGCCGAGGACGCCCAGGTGGTAGCTGGGCGGGATGCCCGGCATGTCCGGCAGCACCCGCACGTGCGCAGCGTCCAGGACCGCGACGTCCCGCCAGCCGGCGTCGGCGAGCACCAGCGCGCCCTCGGGGACGTCGGGGGAGCGGGACTCGACGACCCGGCCGACTGCGCCGCCCTTCATCGTCTCCCCGACCTCCCAGGCGGCGGCGTAGGACTTCCCGGCCCGCATCCGCCCGCGCATGTAGGGGTCGACCGACATCACGAGCATCCGGACGACGACCTGCCCGTCCTGCGGATCCGGATGCTCTGTTTCCACCAGGCGGAAGTCGTCGGGGGCGGGCTCGCCGTGCGGACGCGCCGCCAGCTGCCATTCACGCGTGGTCACGGGCACGGTCGTGATCCTGCCCGCCGCAGGTCGGTCGCGCGCGACCTGGTTGAGGAGCGGGCCTACGCTGGGGGCATGTTGTTCTCCCGGTTCAAGACGCAGGCGGTCTCGGCCGAGGACGCGCTGCCCGGCCGCCCCGACCCGCTGCCGCACGTGCCCGAGGTCCACGCGGTGAACGGCAACCGCATCCAGCCGCCGTTCCCCGACGGCATGCAGAGCGCCGTGTTCGGAGCCGGGTGCTTCTGGGGCGTGGAGAAGGTCTTCTGGGAGACCCCCGGCATCTACTCCACCGCGGCGGGCTACGCCGGAGGCTACACGCCGAACCCCACGTACGAGGAGGTCTGCTCGGCGCGCACCGGGCACACCGAGGTCGTGCTGGTGGTCTACGACCCCGCCGTCGTCTCCTACGAGC
>JAOPUS010000311.1 GCA_025963345.1 Blastococcus sp.
GCGGGGTCTCCAACCCGACGTCGCGGGCGAAGTGGTTGAGGGTGCCCGCCGCGATGACGGCCAGCGGTAGCCCGTGCTCGAGGGCGACGGCCGCCGCGGCGGCGACGCTGCCGTCGCCACCGGCCACCCCGAGCGCCTTGGCGCGGCCGGACCGGGCCGCCTCTCCCAACAGCACGTCGACGCCGGATTCGGGGGTCAGCTCCAGGACCTCGGCGCGGGGGAGGAGACGCTTGATGTCCTCGACGGGGTCGTAGTCGTCGGGTCCGGAGCGCGGGTTGACCGCCACGACGAGGCCCGCGCCCTCGGGGAGCGCCGGCGCCTCGTTCGCCGTCCGGACCCGGGCGGGCCGCTTGGGCCGCACCCGCCACCAGTGCTGGGTGGCGGCGGCGACGGCTCCGCCCACGGCCAGCCCCGCGACGACGTCCCCCGGGTAGTGGACTCCGACGTGCACCCGCGAGTACCCGACCCCGAGCGCCACCGGCGCAAGGGCGGCGCCGGCCAGTGGGCTCTCCATGGCCAGGCCGGTGACGAAGGCCGCCGCCGAGGAGGAGTGGCCGCTGGGGAAGGACAGGCTGCCCGGCTCGCGGCGGAGCCGGCGGTGCGACTGCAGGTTCTCCAGGTCCGGCCGGACCCGGCCGAAGATCCGCTTGAGGACGACGTTGACGAGGGCGCTGGACACCGCCATCGACCCGAGGCCACGGATCGCTCCGCGGCGCAGCGGACCCTTGCGGACCCCCAGCAGGACGCCGATGACCAGCCAGAGCCGGCCGTGGTTGGCGAACGTGGAGAGCCGGCGCAGCCAGTGATCGGCCGGCGTGGTGGGAAGCCGGCCGATGAACGCGTGCAGACGCGCATCCCAGACCCGGGGTGAGGACACGACCGGACGCTAGCTGAGCCCCCGCGCCCCCGCTCCCGGCGTTTAGTGCACAAACCGCCCGGCGGTTAGTGCACTAAACGCCGGGACGTAGCTCAGGTCTTCTGGCGGGCGCGGTAGGCCGCGACGGTCGAGCGGCTGGCGCAGGTGTTGGAGCAGTAGCGGCGGCTGGCGTTGCGGGACGTGTCTATGTAGACGTTGTCGCAGACCTCGGCCGAGCACACGCCCAGCCGCTGCCAGCCGTGCTGGATCACCACCTGGGACAGGCCCATCGCGACCGTCGTCGTCAGTTGTTCGAGCACCGGGGCGTCGGGGCGGGCGTAGTGCAGGTGCAGTTCGCCGTCGTGGTCGGTGGCATAGGGCCGCGGGCGGCCCAGGGCCAGCAGCTGGTTGAGCCGGGTGACGACGTCGTCCTGGGTCTCGGCCAGCGCGACGTCGCGCACGAGCTCGGCGGTGGTGCCGGCCTTGTGCGTCTCACCGGGTGAGAGCTCGAAGGACGTGCCGGGCGTGAACCACTCGTGGTGGGAGGACAGGAACGCGCGCGCCCACTCCGGGTCGGCGCGCTCCACGTTGGCCAGCTCGATGGCCAACTCGATGGCGCTCGACCCGTAGGTGTCGTAGTCCATGTAACTCCCTACCGATGGGTGATAGCCTCGGGCTCTCGTAGGGGGTCAACTCCGTTTGACCCCCTACAGATTCCTTTCCCTGCAGTGTGAAACGAGTGCAGTCGTGCGTGCGTACCTGACCGTCTGGCGGCTTCCCTCCGCCCCGGTGCTCCTGCTGTCCGGGTTCGCCGGGCGGCTTCCGTCTGCCATGGTGCCGCTGGCACTGCTGCTCATGGTGCAGCAGCAGACCGGTTCCTACGCGATCGCCGGGCTGGCGTCCGCCACCCTGGGGATCGCGTCGGCGGTCATGGCGCCCGTCCTCGGCCGGCTCGCCGACCGCCGCGGGCCGCGCCCGGTCCTCTTCACCCAGGCCGCGCTCTACCCGGTCCTGCTCGCGCTGCTGGTCGCCGTCGTCCTCGGTGGCGCCCCGTCCGGGGCCGTCGTTGCCGCATCTGCACTCGTCGGCACGGCCACGCCGCTGGTGTCGGGCTCCGTGCGGGCGCTATGGTCGCGGGTCGACGTCCGGGTGCGGCCCACCGCCTATGCCCTCGACGCGACCGCCACCGAGCTCGTCTTCGTCGTCGGCCCGACCCTGGTCGCACTGCTCGCCGTCCTCGTGAACCCCGCGCTGGCGATGGGCCTGGCCGGCGTCCTGGCGGTGGCGGGTGCTGTCGGGATCGCGACGTCGGCGCCGACCCGCGCCTACGTCCCGGTCGTCGGGAGCCGGTCGGGGCTGTTCTCCACGGTGCTGGCGTCCGGCATGCCCCGGCTGCTGGTCAGCGGCTCGGCGCTGATGCTCGGTTTCGGCGCGCTCGAGGTGGCCATCCCGGCGTTCGCCGACGACCTCGGGTCGCCGGGCCTGTCCGGGCTGCTCCTCGCGCTGTGGGCGTTGGGCTCGACCGTCGGCGGCCTCTGGTTCGGTGCCCGCGTCGTCAGCATCTCGCTGCCGCGGCAGTACCGGCTGCTGCTCCTCGGGGTGACCATCGGCCTGGCGCCGCTGGCCTGGATCTCCAGCCCCTGGGCACTGGGCGTGCTGCTCTTCCTGGGCGGGACGGCGATCGCGCCGACGCTCACCGTGCAGAGCACGCTGGTCGGGTCGCTCGCGCCGCTGCACGCGACCACCGAGGCGTTCACCTGGCTGTCGACGATCACCGTCGGCGCCTCCGCGGTGGGTGCGGCCGTCGGTGGCGCGCTGATCGAGGGCCCGTTCGGGGTCAGCGGCAGCCTCACGCTGGCCGCTCTGGGTGCTGCCGGCGCCGTCGTCCTCACGTTGGTGCCGGGCCGTCGTCCGGGGTCCGCGCCGCTGGCGATGGACGCGGTCGCTGCCTGAGCCCCGCATGAAGCGCCCCCGGCCCGCGATCATGAAGTTGGCGGGACGACGTGCCGCCGATGGCCGGGGTGTCGCCACCGCAACTTCATGATCGCGGGGGAGTGCGGGTGGCTTCGCCCCCGGGCGAGGAGGGTGCTCCAGGCCGCTGGTAGTCTTTCTCCTCGGTGGTTCCGGGCGAGCTCGGAACCCGGGAGGCTTCGCCTAGTCCGGTCTATGGCGCCGCACTGCTAATGCGGTTTGGGTTAATCCCCATCCCGGGTTCAAATCCCGGAGCCTCCGCGCAAGACAACTGAACACAGGCACCCGTAGCTCAACGGATAGAGCATCTGACTACGGATCAGAAGGTTAGGGGTTCGAATCCCTTCGGGTGCACGTCTGGTTGAGACACCGATCTGCCGCGCAGCCCCGACG
>JAOPUS010000324.1 GCA_025963345.1 Blastococcus sp.
CGTAGACGTTGGCCACCTCGGTCACGATGGACACCACGAAACCGCCGAGGACCGGACCCCAGAGCGTGCCGCGCCCGCCGGCGAGCGCCGCGAGCACGATCGTGACGCTGGTGAGCAGGCTGAACGCCCCGACCGGGTTCAGGAAGGACAGGAAATAGGCGTAGACCACGCCCGCGACGCCGATCGGGAAGGCGCTGGTCGCGTACGCGAGCACCTTGTACCGGGTGGTGTTGACCCCGATCGCCGCGGCCTTGTCCTCGTCCTCCCGGATCGCCAGCAGGCCGGTGCCGAACTTGGTCCGGCGGATCCAGGCCGCGAAACCGATGGTGGCCAGGAGCAGGACGAAGAAGAGGTAGTAGAACGGCACGTTCTGGTAGTCCGACGACCAGGTCGGCAACAGCACGTTCACGCCGTTCGAACCGTGCGTCAGCCCGGCGAAGTTGGTGACCAGCACCTGCATGGACAGCAGCAGGGCGATCGTGATGATCACGAAGGCGTGCCCGCGTGCCCGCAGCACCACCATGCCTACGAGCGCCGCGGCGACGAACGAGAGGATCCCGCCGACCGGCATGAACCACAGCGGGTTCACCTCGAACTTCTCCGCGAGCAGGCCACCGGTGTATGCGCCCAGGCCCAGGAAGACGCTGTGCCCCAGGGACACGTAGCCGGCGAACCCGGAGATGATGTTCCAGCTCACGGCCATCAGGGCCAGCAGGAAGGCCAGCAGCAGCACGCCCTGCTCGTAGACGGCGAACGGCAGGATCACCGGGTACAGGGCCAGGACGGCGAAGACCGCGATCACGGCCAGCTTGCCGCGGCGACCCGCGGTGCGCTTGCGAAGCGACTCGACAAAGGTCATGCCATCACGTCCTGGCGGAGCCGGGAGCCGAAGAGGCCCTGGGGGCGGAACAAGAGCACGAGCATGATCACGGCGTAGAAGATCAGCGTCGACCACTGCAGTGAGCCGTAGGTCGCCGTCAGCGTCTCCGCGAGGCCGAGGATGAGCGCGCCGACCAGGGCGCCGGCCAGGCTGCCCATGCCGCCGAGGACGATGATCCCGAGCAGTCGCGAGATCCAGTCGTAGTGCGAGGCCGGGAAGAACGGATAGAGCACCGAGAGGATCGAACCGCCCACGCCGGTCGTCGCGGCGCCGATGGCGAAGGCCAGCGCCGCCACGGCGGCGGACTGGATACCCACCAAGGCGGCGCCGGAGGCGTTCTGGGCCGTCGCGCGGATGGCGCGGCCGGTCCACGTCTTGGCGAGGACGACGTAGAGCAGACCCAGGACGATCACCGCCGCGAGGCAGCCGTACACCTGCGCCTTCGGCAGCGAGATCCCGAAAAGACGGTAGGACTCGGAGAAGTACGACGGGGTCGCGGAGCGGAACCGGTTGCCCGCCGTGACGTTGAGGATGCCCTCGATCGTGATCGCGATCCCGAACGTCAGGAGCACCGACATCCCGGGCGAGCTCCCGCTGATCCGCGACAGGACGCCCTTGTAGAGCAGCCACCCCACCCCGAACATCACCGGGGTCATGATGATCGACAGCAGGATCGGGTCGATCCCGGTCACCGACCAGGTCTTCCAGGTGACGAACGCGACGAGGATGAGCAGCGCCCCGTGCGCGACGTTGATGATGTTCATGACGCCGAAGATCAGCGTCAGCCCGCTCGCCATCAGCGCGTAGACGCCGCCGATCAGCAACCCGAGAACCAGTGCCTGGACCAGCTGGGTCATGCGTTCCTCTTCCGGAGTTCTCGGTGTGGCTGCCCCAGGTGGCCCGTGCGAGCACGGGCCACCTGGGGCCGGCGATCTACTGCCAGGGCGTCTTGGCGACGGCCGAGTCGACGGTCGCGGCGTCCGCCGGGGCGACGACCTCCGTCTCGCCGTTCTGCCACTGGCCGAGCAGGAACTGGCCCGTCGGAGCACCCGTCTCGTCCCACGCCAGCGGGCCGAGGATCGTCTCGACCTCGTTCGCGTGCAGCCAGTCCGCCAGCTTGTCCTGATCGTCCAGCGAGCCGACCGCCTCCACGGCCGCCTGGACCACCTGGGCCGCGGCGTACGCGTCCGCAGCATCCTCGGCCGGGATGGCGCCGTCGAAGCGCTTGGCGTACTCGGCGACGAACTCCTCGTTCTTCGGGGTGTTCGCCTTCTCGTTCCAGCTGACGGTGAAGAAGATGCCCTCGGTGTTCGCGATGCCGATGCCATCGCTGTACTGGCCGGCGTTCGTGGGAGCCGAGGTCTGGAAGAGCATCTCGGGCGAGTAGTTGAGCTGCTGCAGCGAGCGGATCAGGCCCACGCCGTCCTCGAACACCGCACCATGGGCGATCAGGTCGGGCTTCGCCGCCGCGATGGCGCTGGCGATGGTCTGGAAGTTGGTGGCGTCGGCCGGGTACGTCGTGGTGTACACGGTTTCGACGCCGAGTTCCTCGAGCTGCTTCTGCATCGACTCGATCACCGGCGTGGTGAACGGGTCGTCCTGCGTCGGGTAGGCGGCGGTCTTGGGCCGCTCGTTCTCCGGCAGGGTCCTGATGTAGTCGACGAACACCTCCGGCTGGCGGGGGGCCGTCGCCTGCTGCGAGAAGAACAGCTTCGTGAAGCCGCGGTCGAACATCTTGGGCGCGCCGCCGGCGGGCTCGACGTAGAGCATCCCGTTCTTCTCCGCGACCGCGGACGCCGGGAAGTTCAAGAGCGTGGAGAAGGTGCCGAGCAGCAGGTCGACCTTGTCCTGCGTGATGAGCTTCGTGTAGTCGGTGACGACCGTGTCCTGGTTGCTGGCGTCATCGGTGATCTTGAGCTCGACCTGACGCCCGAGCAGGCCGCCGTCGGCGTTGACCTGGTCGCGCCAGATCTCGTAGCCCTTCCGGGCCTCGCCGCCGGGCTGGGAGAAGTCGCCGGTGAGCGGCAGCGAGATGCCGACCACGATGGGGTCGTCGCTGTTGCCCGACGCCGTCTGCTCGCTCGGCGCGGTGCCGCAGGCGGCCACGGCGAGCATGAGTACGGCAGTGGTCGCGATCCCACGGATCGGCGTCGCCGACCATCGCCCGCGTGCGGCATTCCTCGGCTTGTGCTGCTTCGCCATCGAAGCTCCCGTCCCGGTGTCCAAGCTGTCGCAATCGTTTGCGACGCGAGGCGCCCATCCTGTGTGCTTCGACTCACAGGTGTCAAGTAACGACGTCACAACGATCACAGGGGGACGCCCGGACCCGGCTCCCGGGCGCTTTCGTGCAGCTGGGACGGCGCCGCATCCCGGGAACCGAGCCAGCTGCTGGGGCCGGTGGGGCGGGCCTACGTGCGACCGGCGCGGGAAATCGAGTTCCGGAATGCCTGCTCCGTGCAGGCCCGAGCCGGCCGCCGGGTCGCACCTACCACCCCGGGCCGGGGTGGCCGCGTGCACGGGCCCTGCCGCAGCCACCGGCACGGCGGCGCAACCTGGGCTGAGTGCCTGGAATCGAGCCATCTCCGCAAACGGTTGCGGCGCACCGGGGAGCCCCGGAGCATGACTATGTCGCGGCCACCTGCCACGGGGGGTGCGCCCGCCCCAGGCCCGGCGTGGTCTGTGCAGGATCGGCAGACCATGCCGGGATGACCGGGCCGCACGAGCGGAGTCGGCGCGACCAGATCAACGCGGCTGCTCCCCCGGCGCCGTACCTGAGCCGAACGCCGCGAGTTCCACGCGCAGCCGATCCCGCAAGGCCGCACGGTCGACGTCGTCGAGGAACGTCGCCTCCACCGATGAGAGCACGCGCGCCTCGGCCGCGGACTCGGACCACCCGAGCTGGGCACCCGCGCGCATGTACTCGTTGCCGATGTCGGTGCCGAAGCAGGGCGGGTCGTCGGAGCTGATCGAGACGTCCAGGCCGCGGTCGATCATCGCGCCGATCGGGGACGCCGCGGGGTCACCGCCGCAGTGGAAGAGCGCCGTCCCCCAGCAGGTGGCGAAGTGGATGCCGCTGTCGATGCTCCGCTGGAGGAGGTCGGCATGCCCGAGGACGGCGTAGCCGTGATCCACCCGCGTGACGCCCAGCAGGTCGATGCTGGTGGCGATCTCCGCGACGTTCCCCCGCTCCCCGGCGTGCGCCGTCCGGCGGAGTCCGCCCGAGGCGGCGATCTCGTAGGCCTCACGAAAGGCCTCCGGCGGACCGTCCTTCTCGTTGTGGTCCAGACCGATCCCGACCACGTAGTCCGAGGGATGGGCGAGGACGGTGCGCAGCAGGTCGGCGGCGACCGCGGGCGACTGTTCGCGGTTGACCGCGACGATCAGCCGGCTGGTCACGCCGAGATCGCGCTCGGCGGCCTCGATGCCGTCGGTGATCCCGGCGAGCATCTCCGGGTAGGTCAGATCGGGATGATTGGTCGGGTTGAAGGCGATCTCGCGATACCGCAGGTTGCCCGACTTCACGCCGTCGGCCAGCGATTCGTAGGTGACCGTCGCGAAGTCGGCCGCGGAGACCATCGCCCGTGAGACGGCCTGGTAGACCGCGAGGAAGCCCTCCAGGTCGCCGAACTCGTAGAGCCGGGTGGCATCCATGGACGGGAGCACGATCCCGTTGCGGCGAGCGAGGTCGATCGCCGTCGCCGCCGGCACCGACCCCTCCAGGTGGCAGTGCAGCTCGATCTTCGGGAGGCCCCGCAGGAACTCGGCCGTCGCGAGGTCGCTCATGCCATCGCCTCGGCAGCCATGATCCGGGCGGCCTCGCGCTCGGCGGCACGGTTGAGGACGCCGCCGCGCGAGCCGCTGAGCTTGGCCGTGATGTGCTCCGCAACCGTGATGGGCTCGTACCCCGGGCCGTCCGCCGCGCACGAGGCGAGGGTCGAGACGAGCGCGTCGCTGTTGCCGTCGTGGAAGAAGGCAGCCGAGCGCCGCCGCAGCACCCGGCCATCGACGACCGGCGGCTTCACCCGGTGCAGCGTCGACATCCAGCGGTCGTTGGTCCACCGCGCCATGAGGTCGCCGAGGTTGACCAGCAGGGCACCGGGGGCGGGAGCGACGTCGTGCCACAGGTGATCGGCCCCGAGCACCTGCAGGCCGGGGACGTCGTCGGCCCAGAGCACGGTGACGATCCCGAAGTCGGTGTGCTCGCCCATCCCGGTCAGTTCGCCGTCGAGGATGATGTCGCCGGGCGCGAGCGCGTAGTTGTTCATCCGCAGGACGTCGATCGAGTGATCGGTGTAGCCGGTGAAGAAGCCGGGAGGCATGCCCAGGGCGTCGGCGAAGACGGCCGTGAGCGCGCGGGCCACCCGCCCGGCCTCCGCGAAGTAGCGGCCGACGTCGGAGCGGAAACGGGCGACCTCCTCGGGCCAGAGGTTCTCCGCGTAGTGCTCGGCCGGCAGCTCCTGGCCCGGGTGGTCGCTCGCCGAGGCGCCGACGTTGAACGCCTCGAAGAAGTCGTTCATGCGGGTGGCCGGGGCCGCGCCCGCGCTCAGGCTCAGCGCCTCGCTGCGCGGTGGGCTGTAGCCGCGGTTGGCCACCGCCGGCCCCCGGTACGCCAGCTTCTGCTCGGCGGTCAGTGCGAAGAAGCCGTCGATCGCGCCGGCGAGGCCGGCGAGAACGTCGTCGCCGATGCCGTGGTTGGTGACCTGGACGAAACCGACAGTGCTGCAGGCCTCGTCCATCCGGCGGGCGACCTCCGCGCGGGCGGCCGGGTCCCCGGGCCCGGTGTAGGCACCGATGTCGATGACGGGGACGGCGAAGGTCGCCGTGGTGTTGGTGGGCATGGCGGCGGACTCTAAGGACGAGTGGTGACGGCGCTGTTACGTCCTGCTGTCGCTTCTGGCACATGGCTCGCGACCGCGTTCCGCTGCCGAGAGCGCAATCACAGCTGGTCGGGACAGGGTTACCCGCCGGAAACACAAACGCCGGCGTCCTCGAAACGTCCGTCGGACACCTTGTGGCCGCCCCTGCAGCTCGCTCGTGCCTGTCTGCAGGTGGTCTGCATCCGACGACTGCCGAGTGAGGACTCTCGATGACCTTCCGCAACTCCACCGGCCGCGCCGCCCTGCGGCGCACGGCTGCCGCGGCGACCGCCGTCGGCCTGACGCTCGTCCTCGGTGCCTGCGGGAGCGACGACTCCGGGACCACCGGCGCCTCCGGCGACGACGGCTTCGGCGAGCTCTCGGTCCAGTTCTCCTGGATCAAGAACGCGGAGTTCCTCGGCGAGTACATGGCCGACACCAACGGCTACTACACGGACGCCGGCTTCGACAAGGTCAACCTGGTTGCCGGGCCGTCGAGCGGCGTGGCGGAACTGGTCCAGGGCTCGGTCCAGGTGGCGCTCAACGACGCCGTCTCGGTCGGCACCGCCGTGGCGAACGAGGACGCCCCGCTCAAGATCATCGGCACGACCTACCAGAAGAACCCGTTCACGATCCTGTCCCTGGCCGACGGCGGCAACATCGCGACCCCCCAGGACATGATCGGCAAGAAGATCGGCGTCCAGGACTCCAACACCAGCGTGTTCGAGGCCCTGCTGTCGGCCAACGGCATCGCGCCCGACGAGCTGACCATCGTGCCAGTGCAGTACGACCCGTCGGTGCTGGTCAACGGCGAGGTCGACGGCTTCGTGGCCTACCTGACCAACGAGTCGATCATCGTCGCGAACGAGGGCCACGAGGTCACGAACCTGCCGTTCGCCGACAACGGCCTGCCGTTCGTGGCCGAGACCTTCAGCGTGACCGACCAGACCATCGCCGAGGACCGGGACATGCTCAAGGCGTTCCTCGAGGCCGAGATCCGCGGGTGGACCGACGCCCTCGCCGACCCGGAGGCCGCCGTCGACAACTGCCTGGAGAACTACGGCGCCGACCTCGGTCTCGACCGGGCGACCGAGATCCAGTCCGCGAAGATCGCCGACGACGAGCTGATCACCTCCGACGAGACTCGGGAGAACGGTCTGTTCACCATCTCCGCGAAGCTGCAGAACGAGACCGTGAAGTCACTGGCCGACGCCGGCATCGATGTCACGGTCGACCAGCTGTTCGACCTGTCGCTGCTCGCCGAGGTCTACGAGGAGAACCCGGACCTCATGGACTACGCGGCCTGATCGGACAGCCGGCCCCAGTGATCGACACCATGACCACCACCGGTGCCCAGGGCAGCCAGCAGGCTGCCCTGGGCACGGGCGTGCAGATCTCCGGCCTGAACAAGGTCTTCGCCATGGGCACCAAACGGGTCACCGCGCTGTCCGACGTCGACCTGCACACCGACCGGGGCAGCTTCCTGTCGCTGCTGGGCCCCTCCGGCTGCGGCAAGTCCACCATCCTGCGCATCCTTGCCGGGCTGGACGACCCGACCAGCGGTTCGGTCAAGGTCGACGGCAAGGGTCCGAAGGAGCTCCGGCGGGCACGCGAGCTGGGCATCGCCTTCCAGGACTCCGCGCTCCTCCCCTGGCGCAGCGTCCTGTCCAACATCCGGCTGCCGTTCGAGGTGGCCGGTGTCCCGGTGGACGACGGCTACCTGCGCGAGATGGTCGCGCTCGTCGGCCTGGAGGGCTTCGAGAAGGCCAAGCCCGCGCAGCTGTCCGGCGGCATGCGCCAGCGGGTCTCGATCGCCCGCTCGCTGATCCTCAAGCCGTCGGTGCTGCTGCTCGACGAGCCGTTCGGCGCCCTCGACGACATGACCCGCCAGAAGCTGAACCTCGAGCTGCTGCGGATCTGGACGGAGAAGCCCGCGACCACGCTGATGGTCACCCACGGCATCACCGAGGCGATCTTCCTGTCCGACCAGGTCGCGGTCATGAGCCCGCGCCCCGGCCGGGTCAAGGAGGTCATGGACATCGACCTGCCGCGGCCCCGCACCCCGGAGATGCAGCGGACGCCGGAGTTCCACGCCTACGTCGACCACGCCTCGGAACTGCTGTTCGGCGGTGCGCTCACCGGCGACACAGCCGGCGACGTCACATGACCCGACTGCGGCTGCCGTCCTGGGCCACCGGCGTCATCGGCTCGGTCCTCATCGTCGCGCTGTGGTGGATCAGCGCGCTCACGGTCTTCTCCGGCGTCGGGGCCGGCCAGCGGAAGGCGATCCCCACACCGCCCGAGGTCATCGGTCAATGGGCCACCGACGGGGCGACCTTCTACGGGCGCAACTTCGGGGTCACGCTGCTCGAGGGGGCCCAGGGCTTCCTCTGGGGCAATGCCCTTGCGCTGGTCCTCGCCGGCGTGGTGCTCGTCGTCCCCCGCACCGAGGGGCTGATCACCCAGATCGCGACGATCACCTACTGCATCCCGATCGTCGCCATCGGGCCACTGGTGCTGATCATCGCCGGCGCACCGGACTCCGGTGACCCGTCCGGGACCGCGATCTTCCTGGCCGCACTCAGCTGCTTCTTCACCACCGTCGTCGGCACCCTGCTCGGGCTCAAGGCGGCCGACCGGGCGGCGCTGGACGTGGTCACCGTCTACGGCGGCAGCACGCTCACCCAGCTCCGCAAGGTGCGGCTGATCGCGGCGCTGCCGAGCATCCTCACCGCCCTGCAGATCGCCGTCCCGGCGGCCTTCCTGGGCGCGATCCTCGGCGAGTACTTCGGCAAGGTCGACCTCGGCATCGGCCCGGCGATGATCAACGCGCAGCAGTCACTCAACGCCGCCCGGGTCTGGGGCATCGCCCTCGCCTCGGGCGCGGTGGCCATCGTCGGCTTCGCCTTCTTCGGGCTGCTCGGCCGGCTGGTGACGCCGTGGTCGCGGGGCCGGAGCAGCTCATGACCCGGACCCAGACCCTGTCCCGCCCGGCGCCGTCGTCCGAGGCGGCCGAGCGGCGCCGCGAGATCCGGCGCGAGGCCTCGAGGACCGTGCTGCGCGCGGTCGGCCGGTCGCTGCTGACCTTCGCGCTGACCCTCGTCGTCGTGATCCTGCTGTGGGTCGGCGTGATCGAGCTGTTCGGGATCTCGTCCTACGTCGCCAAGGGACCACTGGACGTCTGGGAGTACCTGGTCACCGACGCCGACGCGAGCGAGCACCGCTCGGTGCTGATGGGTGAGCTCGGGGTCAGCCTTGCCGACGCCTTCATCGGGTTCGTCGCCGGCCTGGTCGTCGCCCTGCTCGGCGCGACGGCGTTCCGGCTGTCCCGGGGTATCGAGCACGCCCTCATGCCGATCGCGATGCTGCTGCGCTCGGTGCCGCTGATCGCGAAGGCCCCGTTGATCATCCTGATCTTCGGGCGGGACGTCGCCACGGTCGCGGTCGTGGCAGGCATCGTCGTCCTCTTCCCGGCACTGGTGAACATCGTCTTCGGCCTGCACTCCGCCACCCCGGAGACCCTCGACGTGGTCACGGTCTACGGCGGGAACGCCTGGACGGCGCTGCGCACGGTGGCCCTGCCGGCGTCGCTGCCCTCGTTCTTCGCCGCCGTCCGCATCTCCGTGCCGGGCGCCCTGACCGGTGCGCTGCTGGCCGAGTGGCTGGCCACCGGCGACGGCATCGGCTCGGCCATCCAGACGGCGTACTCACAGGTCCAGTTCTCGCTGGTGTGGTCGGCGGTCGTAGTGGTGACGACGGTGTCGCTCGTGCTCTACAACGTGGTGCAGATCGTCGAGACCCTGGTGCTCACCCGCATGGGCATGCGGGTGAGCCAGGGCAGCTGACGGACGATGCTGCCGGAGGCGCTGGTCCTGGCGAGGCCGGCGTGCCGGGCTGGTCAACCGGACGAGGAGGTTCTCGTTGCCCTCCTGCGCCGCTGCCCATGCGCTCACTGCGCCGGCCCCGCCCCTCCCGCGCTACCAGCCCTCGGCGCCGCACGACGCACGGTTGCTCCGGTCGTCGGACCGCTGACTCCATCCGCGGCGAGCGCCGGGGTCCGGTCCTCCCCCACGGTCGGCTCGCCCTTCAGCTGACCCCGTCGGTGGTCCCACACGTCGCGGAGGATCACCTGGATGATGCTGGCCGCCGGGATGGCGAGCAGCGCCCCGAGGATCCCCATGAGCTCCGCCCCGATGAGGATCGCGACGATCACGGTGAGTGGATTGAGCTTCACCGTCCGCGCGAAGATGAGCGGCTGCAGCAGGTGGTTCTCCAGCTGCTGGTAGAGCACGAAGAACACCAGCACCGCGATGCCTGCCGGAACCGAGTGGATGAATCCGGCGAGCACGGCCACGGTGCCTCCGATCGTGGCGCCGACCAGCGGGAGGAGGTCTGCGATGCCGACGAACAGTGCGATCAGGCCCGCGAAGTGCACTCCCGATATCAGCAGGACGACGTACGTGAGGCTGCCGCAGATCACGCTGATCAACAGATTGCCCGACAGGTATCCGGTGACCGACTTGGCGCAGTCGGCACCGACCCGGCGGATGCGCTCGCCGGTTGCGGGCGGGAAGACGTTGATCGCCCCGTCGATCACCTTCGGGCCCTCGAGCACCATGAGGTAGGCGAGCACCAACACGGTCAGCGTGCCCGCGATCCCGGTGGCGAACGCGGAGAGCACCGCCGCGGCGGGCGCGGTCAGACCGTTGGCGAACTGGCTGATCCGGTCCTGGTTGTTCTGCACCCACTCCAGTGCGTGGGTGCGCTGCAGCAGGTCACCGATCGGGCCGCGTCCGGACCGGGCGTCATCGATCAGGCCGGGGAGCTGCCCGGCCACCTTGGTCGCCTCGTTCACCAACGGCACCGCGAACGCCGCGATCAGGCCCGCCAGGACGACGAAGACAACCAGGAAGACCAGGAACGTGGCCAACGCCCGTCGCCGGCCCCGGAGCAACCGCTTCTGTACCCAGCCGACCACCGGGTAGAGCGCCACGGCGAAGAAGGCTCCGACGACGATCCAGGTCAGCACCTGGCGGATGTGCAGGACGATGTAGAGCAGTAGTCCCGTCGCGAGGACCAAACCGATCGTGGCCAGGATCGTGCGGACGGGCACGGGGCTGCGGTCGGCGTCCGCGGGCACAGAGGTCACCGCCGCCCTATGCCCGGGTCGGCCGTGCGCAACCCATCTGAGGCAAACCGTCAGCCAGAACCCGTCCGGAGGGGCGCCGTGTGCCGGCCGCCGTGCGGCCCACCGGACGGGCGCGGTCCGACCCGGCGGATGACCTCGCGGTGCGGCAGGCTCGGACCATGGCCACGCCCGAGCCCCCCATGCCCCAGCCGCGCGACATCGCCCTGGAGCAGGAGACCCCCGAACAGGCGGCCGACCTGGAGGCCCAGAGCGACGACGAGACCGCCGAGTCATCCGAGGAATCCTGACCCTGGCTGCGGGGTAGATGGAACACATGAGTGCCGACACCGGGCCTCGAACCCGACTCGTCGCCGGTCGCTACGCGCTCTCCGAGGTCCTGGGCCGCGGCGGGATGGGCACCGTGTGGCTCGCGACCGACCGCGTGCTGGAGCGCGAGGTCGCGCTCAAGGAGGTCACGTTCTCCATGGACCTGACCGACGAGGAGCGCACGATCCTTCGCGAACGCACGATGCGCGAGGCCCGCGCGGCTGCCCGCCTGGACCACCCCTGCGTGACCACGGTGTACGACGTGGTGGAGGAGGACGGCAAGCCCTGGCTCGTGATGGAACTCGTGTCCGCACGCAGCCTGCAGGAGATCCTCGAGGCGCAGGGACCGCTGCCGCCGGCCGCCGTCGCCCGGATCGGACTGGACGTCCTCGCCGCACTCGACGCGGCACACCGCGCTGGCATCGTCCACCGCGACGTGAAGCCGGCCAACGTCCTGGTCGGTCAGAACGGCCACGCCTGCCTCACCGACTTCGGGCTCGCCACCACGACGGGCGACTCCAGCCTGACGACCCAGGGGGCGCTCATCGGCTCGCCGTCCTACATGGCGCCCGAGCGGGTCAACGGGGAGGAACCGCGCCCACCGGTCGACCTCTGGTCGCTGGGAGCCACGCTGTACACGGCCGTCGAGGGTCGACCGCCTTTCGCTCGTGGCGAGGCCATGGCCACGATGATGTCCGTCGTCTCCGAGCATCCCGCACCGATGCTCCGGGCCGGCCCCCTCGAGCCGGTCCTGCGCGGCCTCCTGACGAAGGATCCGGCCACGCGCAGTGCCGCCGAGCAGACCCGGCGGCAGTTGGACGGGGTACTCGCCGGGCCTCCTCCCGGCCCGCCCCCTCCCCCGCCGCCGGTCACGACACCGGCCGCCCCGCCTGCCCGGGGCTCCTTGCCCGCCGGCTCGGTGGAGCGGATCGACGGCGACGACCTGCGGGCTCTGGCCTCGGCGTCCCGCGCACTGTTGAGCTCGGTGGCCCGCGACGCCCGTGACCAGGCCCGTCATCTCGCCGATCGGCACCGGGACCGCAAGAGCGACAGCGGCCCGGCGCGGCAGGAATCCGCCGGCACCCCGGCGAGGGGGACCACCGCCGCGCCACGCCGCCGTCGGTTCAAACGCCGCTGGGTCGTCGTCCCGGTACTGGTGACCGTGCTGATCGTGCTGATCGTCCTCGTCGGGCTCGGACTGCTCGTGGCCGCGGCCCTCGGCCTGATCTGAGGTCCCGTCGTCCCCTCGGGGTCAGGCGACCGGATCCGCCTGCCGGCTGCGCCGCAGGTGGGCCTCCGGCGAATGGACGACGGTCACCGGGCACGAGGCGTGCTGCGCGCACTGCATGCTCACCGATCCCAGCAGCATGCTGGTGAAACCGCCTCGACCGGCACGCCACGCCGGGCCGCGTCGTGCAGTGCGAACAGCAACGCGAGAGGCCGATGCCCACGACGACCCGTGAGCCGTGCAGTTCCTCCTGGTCGGCGGCTGGTCGACGGCGATGGCGATGGCGACGAGGGAGCCGGTCGGATCGGTCATGACGCCACATCCTCGGAACCCCTCACCAGCAGTTCGGCGCCCGTGCGGACGGCGACGTCGGCGACCGTCACCGGATGCGTGAGCGCCGCGACGCGGGTCCGGCCGTGCACGCCGGTCTCCTGGACGGCGCGCTCCACCATGGCGGTGAGCGCCTGTTCCATCTCCGCCCGGCCGTCGTCGGGCTGGGTGGGATCGCCGGGCCACACGGTGACGGCGAGGAGGACGGCATCCCGCCGCTCGGTCTCCCGTAGAGCCCAGAGCAGCGCCTGGTAACCGCACGCCGAGGGCCGGACGTCGACGAGCACCAGCGGCCGGACCGGCTCCTCCGTCATGCCGGGAGCATGCTCCACCGCCGGCCGGCCGGACAGTGTCCTTGGGTCGTGGGGCTAGGACACCATCGGCGGGACCACGCGCGCGGCGAGGTCGGCCAGCAGCCGCTCCGGTTCGGCCCGGCAGCGCGTGATGTCGGGTTCCACCTCGGTCAGCGCGTGCGCGGCGGTGAAGCCGGCCGCGGTCAGCCGGTCCCGGCTCAGCGCGACCGCGCCGGCCAGGGCGAGGCATGGCACCCCGGCGGCGCGCGCCCGGGCGGCGACCTCGGCCGGTGCCTTGCCGGAGAGGGTCTGCTCGTCCAGGCCGCCCTCGCCGGTGATGACCAGGGCCGCGCCCGCGATCGCCCCGGAGAGCCCGACGAGGTCGCACACGAGCCCCGCACCGGACACGAGCCGGGCGCCGAGCGCCAGCGCGCCGGCCGCCGTCCCGCCCGCGCCACCCGCACCGGGGGAATCGGCGACATCCACATCGAGGTCGCGCCGCAGGATCGCCGCGTACCGGACGAGGGCGGCGTCCAGGGTGACCACGTCGTCCGGGGTGGCGCCCTTCTGCGGGCCGAAGACGGCCGCTGCACCGCGCGGGCCGGTGAGCGGGTTCGTGACATCGGTGGCCACGACCAGCTCGACCTCGGCCAGCCGAGGATCGACACCGGTGGCATCGATCCGGTCCAGCGTGGCCAGGGCTCCGCCACCGGGGGCAAGGTCGCTGCCGTCGGCGTCCAGCAGCCGGACGCCGACTGCCTGCAGCATCCCGGCCCCACCGTCCGTGGTGGCGCTGCCGCCGATCCCGAGGACGAGCCGCCGGGCACCCGTGTCGAGCGCGGCCCGCAGCAGTTCACCGACCCCGCGGGTGGTGGCGGTCAGCGCGGCCGGTGCGGCGAGACCGATGCCCGCCGCGGACGCGAGCTCGACCACCACGGTCGCGCCGTCCACCGCGATCGTGGCGTCCACCGGCCGCCCGTCCGGGCCGCTCACCCGCGCGGCCCGCGGCGAGTACCCGGCGCGCAGCGCCGCCGCGACCGTCCCCTCCCCGCCGTCGGCGACCGGGCGCACGAGGACCTCGGCCGCCGGGAGGACCCGGGCCAGGCCCGTCGCGATCGCCTCCGCGACCAGGTCAGCGGCCAGCGTGCCCTTGAAGGAGTCGGGGGCGATCACGATGCGCACGCCGAGCAGCATGCCTCGGGCGCCATGCCTCGGCCGTGGTCCCCCTGCCGGTCGCCGGCGGTCGGGCCACGATGGCGGCATGCGCAGCAGTGAACTGCTTGTCTACGCCTACGAGCAGATCCAGGAGACGCTCCGCCGAGCCGTGGAGGGGCTCGCGCCGCGCGAGCTCACCCGCCGGGTGAGTGCCGAGGCGAACACGATCGCCTGGCTGGCCTGGCACCTGGCCCGCGTCCAGGACCACCACATCGCCGACGTCGCCGGGGGCGAACAGGTCTGGACGGCGGAGGGCTGGGACACCCGGTTCGGCCTGCCCTTCCCGCCCGAGGCCACGGGCTACGGCTTCAGCTCCGAGCAGGTCGCGCAGGTCCGCGTGCCGTCGGCCGACATGCTGCTCGAGTACGCCGCCGCCGTCCACACCCGCACCGCGGACTACCTGCGCGGGCTGTCCGACGACGACCTCGACGCAGTCGTCGACACCCGCTGGGATCCCCCGGTCACGCTCGGCGTGCGGTTGATCAGCGTGCTCTCCGACGACCTGCAGCACGTTGGTCAGGCGGCCTTCATCCGAGGCCTTCTCACGGCCGAGTGATCACGCCGAGCAGCATGCCGCGCGGAGTCGTAGCGTCCCGATCCGTGACCGAGCAGAGCACCGACTTCTACGCCATCGAGGAGCTCCTGGGGCCGGCGGAGATCGAGATCCGCGACCGGGTGCGGGCCTTCTGCGAGAAGGAGGTGACCCCGCGGATCAACGACTACTGGGAGCGCGCCGAGTTCCCTCATCTGCTGGTGCCCAAGATCGCCGAGCTCGGCATCTCCGGTGGGACGATCGAGGGCTACGGCTCCCCGGGCATGAGCGCGGTGGCCGCCGGCCTCGTCGCGGCGGAGTGGGCCCGCGCGGACGGCAGCATCGGCACCTTCTACGGGGTGCACAGCTTCCTGGCCATGCAGTCGATCGCCCTCCTCGGCAACGAGGAGCAGCGCGAGCGGTGGCTGCCGGAGATGGCCCGCATGGAGAAGATCGGCGCCTTCGGCCTGACCGAGCCCCAGCACGGCTCCGACGCCGTCGGGCTGGAGACCTCCGCGCGCCTGGACGGCGACTCCTACGTCCTCAACGGGCAGAAGAAGTGGATCGGCAACGGCTCGATCGCCGACTACGTGATCATCTGGGCCCGCGGTGAGGACGGCGCCGTCGGCGGGTACGTGGTTGAAACGAAGTCTGCCGACGCGGGCACCCCCGGCTACGAGGCAACCGTGATGACCGGGAAGACGGCGCTGCGGGCGGTCTGGCAGGCCGAGATCACGCTGAGCGACGTCCGTGTGCCGGTGGAGAACAAGCTGGCCGAGTGCCACTCCTTCAAGGACGTCTCGCGGGTGCTCGACCGGACGCGGTACACCGTCGCGTGGCGGGCGCTCGGCCTGGCGACGGCGTCCTACGAGCTGGCGCTGGCCCACGCGCTGCGCCGGGAGCAGTTCGGCCAGCCGATCGCCGGCTACCAGCTCGTGCAGGACAAGCTGGCGCGGATGCTCGCCG
The DNA here is from genome assembly GCA_025963345.1 of Blastococcus sp. Lineage (GTDB taxonomy): Bacteria > Actinomycetota > Actinomycetes > Mycobacteriales > Geodermatophilaceae > Blastococcus_B. The sequence goes on from JAOPUS010000324.1 coordinate 15,756, forward strand.
AGATCACCTCGATGCAGCTCATGTGCTGGCGGCTGTCCACGCTCGCCGACGCCGGGCGCATGACCGCGGCGATGGCGTCGCTGGCGAAGATGAACCACGCGGCCAAGGCCCGGGCCATCGTGGCCGACGCCCGCGACATCCTGGGTGGCGACGGCATCCTGCTGGACAATCACGTGGCCCGGCATCACGCCGACATGGAGGCGATCTTCACCTTCGAGGGCACCGACTCGGTGCAGGCGCTGATCGTCGGCCGGGAGATCACCGGGCTCTCGGCGATCAGCGGCCGCAAGCCGTCCCGCTCCTGACCGACCGGGTCGACCCCGACTAGCGGGCCGACGTCAGCGGCTTGGTCACCGCAGTGATCCGCTGGCAGTCGGGGCACGCCGTCCGGCCGATGCCCACCCGCTGCCATTTCTGGGATCCCCAGACCTGGACGATGGCCCCGCAGACGGCGAGTTCGACCTCCCCGTCGAGCTCCACCGGGAGGCGGTGTGCCTCCACCGCGTGCCACGGATGGGTGTGCTCCGCCGGTTGCCCCCGGGACCACCTGTCGGGTCGGGCGAACCCCACGGCATAGCTGTCCACGACAGACCTGTGCCCCGGCCCACAGGCGGCCAATCACCACGAACGCGGGCGAATCAGGCCGATTCCGGTCCTGCCACGTGTGAGTACCCCCGTCGGGGGGAAGAAGGGCGCCGCGACCGGGGCCCAGCCACGAGGCCCCTTCCCGCGAGCCGCCTCTCGCCGGGGTCGGCCCAGCCTGCCGAGGAGTCGCCGTGACCGAGACCCAGCGCGACGTGGTGGATCTGTTGTCCGCCGACCACCGCGAATTCGACCGCATCTTCCGTGAGCTCGAGCAGCTGCGCGGGCGCACCGACGACGGGTCGCTGCGCCGCAAGCGGGAACTCGTCGACGACGTCACGATCGGCCTGGTGAAGCACTCGGTCGCCGAGGAGACGCAGGTCTACCCCCGGGTGGAGAAGCAGGTGGACAAGGAGGAGGCGGAGCACTCCAAGGAGGAGCACGCCGAGGCCGAGGAGACGATGAAGCGTCTCGAGCGGCTGGACCCCGATGACCCGGAATTCGACGCGTCGGTCGAGGAGCTCATCGGCGAGATCCGCCACCACGTCGCGCACGAGGAGAGCCGCATGTTCACCGAGCTGCGCGCCTCCTTCAGTCACGACGAGCTCGTGGAGATGGCGGAGAAGGTCGAGGCGGTCAAGAAGATCGCCCCCACCCGGGCACACCCCATGACACCGAACGAGGCCGGGGTCCGGCTGGCCGTCGGCCCCGTCGCGAGCCTGCTCGACCACCTGCGCGACGCGGTCAGCGGGCGGGGCAAGCACAGCGACTGACGGCACCCGGCGCCCCGCTCGCGCGTTACCGTCGGACCAGGATCGAAGGGGAGGAGCGAACCGGTGGAGCCGATCAGCCTGCTGGTGGGTGGGGTGCTGCTGGCGATCGGCTTCGTGGCCGGCCGGCTCGGACGGCGCGCCGCCGCTCCTCCCCCGCCGGTGACCCCGTTGTGCGGCTGCGGCCATGCGCTCAGCCAGCACGACCGGGAGAGCTCCACCTGTTACGCCGAACTGCGCCGCGACACCTTCGACCGGCGGGGTCGCTGGTCGGGACACAGCTGGGTGCCCTGCACCTGCCGGCAGTAC
>JAOPUS010000363.1 GCA_025963345.1 Blastococcus sp.
GTCGGCATCCCCTCGCTCTCCATGTCGGCGTAGGCGGCCTCCTGCTCGGCCACGTAGGCCTCCCAGTTGGCGGCGTCCCAGATCTCGAAGCGGGTGTCCACACCGACGATGACGACGTCGCGGTCCAGCCCCGCGTACTCCCGCAGGCTCGCGGGGATGGTGATGCGGCCGGTCTTGTCGGGCTCGATCTCGACCATCGACCCGAAGCTCATACGGGCGGCCATGCGGGCGCCCGCGGTGTCGGAGGGGGTCATCGCGGCCATCGCGGCGCTCTGCTCGGCGACCCGGTTCATGGTCAGGCCGTAGATGCAGCGCTCCTGGCCCTTCTTGATCACCATGCCGTCGGCCACCTGGTCGCGGAACCGGACGGGGAGGGCGAGCCGGCCCTTCTCGTCGAGCCGCAAGGAATAGCTGCCGACGAACACCGGATCACCCCCTGCATCGGTCCTCCTGTGGGCCCGGCAGCGACCCCGACGGTCCCTGTCTCCCCACCGGGCGACACAGTAACCCACTAGCCCCCACTGGACACCACTCGGCGCCGTGTCGTGACCTGCTCTCCCCACTCCGCCGCTGCGGGTTCCGCCGCAGGTCAGGCATGCGCAGATCGCCTGCGCGCCCGCGGCGCCGCGAGCCGTTCCAGAACGGGTCCCGGCACGTACGGTGGAGAACGTGACGGAGGCGACACGTACCGCCGACGGAGCGGCCTATCCCTCGGTCGACGTCGCAGCGGAAGGCGCACGGATCGCGGCGAACATCGGCCGCGTGGTGCAGGGCAAGGCCGACGTGGTGCAACTGGCACTGGTGGTGCTGCTCGCCGAGGGGCACCTGCTGATCGAGGACGTCCCCGGTGTCGGGAAGACGACCCTGGCCAAGGCGCTGGCGGCGTCGCTCGACGCCAGCGTCCGGCGGATCCAGTTCACCCCCGACCTGCTGCCCAGCGACGTCACCGGCGTGGCGATCTACGACCAGGAGACCCGGGAGTTCGAGTTCAAGCCGGGGGCGATCTTCGCCAACATCGTCGTCGCCGACGAGATCAACCGGGCCTCCCCCAAGACCCAGTCCGCGCTCCTGGAGTGCATGGAGGAGCGCCAGGTCACCGTCGACGGGGTCAGTTACGAGCTCGCCCGCCCCTTCATGGTGATGGCGACCCAGAACCCCCTGGAGATGGAGGGGACCTATCCCCTCCCGGAGGCCCAGCGCGACCGCTTCACGGCCCGGGTGTCCATGGGCTACCCGGGCCGGGAGGCGGAGCTGGCGATGCTCGACGACCGGGCCACCTCCGACCCGCTCACCGGGCTGGCCCCGGTCGCCGACGCCGCCACGGTGCGCGACCTGGTCGACGCCGTCGGTGGCCTGTTCGTGTCCGAGTCCGTCCGCCGCTACGTGGTCGCCCTCGTGGAGGCCTCCCGCCGCTCGCCCCACCTGCGGCTGGGCGCATCGCCGCGCGCGGGTCTGCAGCTCCTCCGCGCCGCCCGCGCCTCGGCCGCCCTCTCCGGCCGCGACCACGTGCTGCCCGACGACGTCCAGGCCCTCGCCGCACCGGTGCTCGCGCACCGCCTGCTGCTCACCGCCGACGCCACGCTGGGCCGGCGCAGCGCCGAGCAGGTGGTCGCGGAGCTGCTCGCCGGCGTGCCGGTCCCTCGCGGACGCTGACCTGCGGTGCCGGCAGCCGGTCTCGTGCTCTCCTCCCTGACCACGCGGGGCCGCTGCCTGGTCGGAGGCGGCCTGGCGTTACTGCTCCTCGGCGTCGTGCTGGGCGAGCAGGCGCTGGTGCAGCTGGCCGTCTTCGTCCTGGCCCTGCCGGTCATCTCGGCCCTCACCGTGGCCCGGGAACGGTTCCGGCTGGCCTCCCGGCGCACCCTCAGCCCCGCCCGGCTCCCCCGTGGGGGGACCGCCGACGTCCTCCTCGAGGTCAGCAACGCCGACTCGCGCCCCGGCGGGCTGTGGGTGCTCACCGAGCAGGTCGCCGCCGACCTGGGGCGCTCGAAGCGGTTCGTGGTCGACCGGCTGCCCGGCGGGGGGACGGCGACCCTCGGGTACCGCGTCCACGGCGACCGCCGCGGCCGGCACCCGCTCGGGCCGCTGCGGCTGCGGCTGGTCGACCCGTTCGGTCTGGTCGAGCGCAGCGCCGTCGGCACCGACACCACGGCCCTGCTGGTCGTACCCCGGGTCCGGCCGCTGGGCACCGAGGGACCCGCCGGAGGGCAGGGCGGCGGCGGGGAGGGCACGCGCCGGACCATCGCCGTCCACGGCGAGGACGACGTCAGCACCCGCGAGTACCGGCACGGCGACGACCTGCGGAAGGTGCACTGGCGGGCCACCGCCAGGACCGGCGAGCTCATGGTCCGCCTGGAGGAACGCCCCTGGCGGGCCCAGGCCACCCTGCTGCTGGACACCCGCGCCGGGGCCCACCTGCTGGCCCCGCGGCACGCCCCACTCCCCCACCTCGGGCCCAGCGGGGACGACTGCCCGCCCCCCGACAGCCTGGAGTGGCTGATCGAGGCAGCGGCCAGTATCGGGACGACGCTCGCCCGCCGGGGGGCCGTGCTGAGGGCGGTCACCGACGCCGGTGAGCTCGTGCCGACGTCGGGCCGCGGCCGGCTGAGCCCCGAGGACCTGCTGGACCGGCTGGCCACCGTGGGCCCGTCCCGTGTCCCGGGCCTGCGCGCCGGGGTGGAGCAGCTGTGCCGGGCCGCCGGCGACGGCCCGGTGATCTGCCTGCTCGGCGCGGTCGGACCCGACGACGTCGTCGAGCTCATCCGGGGCCGCTCCGGGCCCACCAGCGACGCCGTGATCCTGCTCGACATCGAGAGCTGGGCTGACGGCGGGCTCGCCCGGTCACGGCGCGGGGCCTCCGCCGCGGCCCGCGGGGTGCTCGCGGGTCAGCGCGAGGACGCCGCGACGCTGCTGCGCTCGGCCGGCTGGCGGGTGGCCGTCGCCGGAGCCCATCGGTCGGTCGCCGACGTCTGGGCCACCCTGGGCGGCGCGGCAGGCTCGCCGTCGGTGTCGCCGCCGCCCGCGTTCCCGCCGCCCGTGGCCGCCGGTCCGTTCGGGGCACCGGCATGAGCGGCGCCGACGTCCGGTCGGCCGGTGCGGCCGCGCTGGCGACCGTGCTCGGTGCGTGCGCCCTCACGCCGGTCTTCTCCTCCGCCGCCTGGCTGTTGCCGGTGGTGGCCGTCGTCCTCGTCGTCCTCGCGGGCGGCCTGCTGCTGCGCGTGGGTGGCCCCGCACTGTGGGCGCGGCTCGCCTCCGGCCGGCCAGTACCCGGCCGGGTCGGCGCCCTGGGTGTCGCCCTCGTCCCCGTCGGCCAACTCCTCCTGGTTTTCGCCCTGCTCACGGCGAGGTACGCGCCCGGAGGGGCCATCGGTGGGGTGATCCCGACCCGGGCCAGCCTGGCCGAGCTGGCCGGGGTGCTGGCGAACGGCGGGGCCGAGCTCCGCGAGCAGGCGACTCCCGCGCTGCCCCTGACCGGCCTGCTGGCGATGACGACGCTGTTCGTCGGCCTGATCGCGGTGGTCGTCGACCTCGTCGCCGTCGCCGGGCGCGAGGCCGCGCTGGCCGGCCTCGGCCTGCTGGTCCTCTACTGCGTGCCGGTCGCCACCATCACCGGCGGCATCGGGTTCGTCGCGATCGCCGCACCCGCTGTCGGGCTGACCCTGCTGCTCTGGACCGACCAGCGCCGGCGGGTGGGGTCCGCCAGCCGGCCACCGGAGTCGGGGCTCGCCTCCCGGCTGGGCACCGGGACGCTGGCCGCCCTCCGGATCGGTGCCGCGGCGCTGGTCGCCGGCCTGGTCGTCGGCACCGTCGTCCCCACCCTGTCCGAGGGGTCCTTCGCCACCGGCGTCGGTGGCGGCTCCGGTGGTGCCACCGGCACCTCGCTCGACCCGGTCGTCAAACTCACCGGCCAGCTGATGCTGCCCGAGCCGATCGACCTGCTGCGCATGGACACCTCGGTGGAGGATCCCGGCTACCTGCGCGCGGTCACCCTGGACGACTACGACAGCACCAACGGCTGGACGCTCAGCAACCTCGCCGGCGAGGAGTCCATCGCCGGGAACGACCGGCTGGCGCCTCTCCCGCCCAGACAGCAGGCCCGTCCGGTGACCGCCACCATCCGGGCCATCCACCACGCCGACCGGTTCCTGCCGGTACCGGCGTCCCCGCTGTCGGTACGGATGCAGAACGAGCAGGGCCAGGCATGGCGGTACGACCCCGCCACCGGCACGGTGTTCGGCCGCGACGTCACCAGCGCCGGACGCAGCTACACGGTGGTCGCCACCGAACCGCGCCCGGCGGCGGCCCTGCTGGCCGCCTCGCAGCCGTTGCCCGCGGACAACGGGGTCCAGCTGCTCTACACCGAACTGCCGGAGCTCGACCCGCGGGTCCTCGCCGCCGTCGCCGAGGCGACCGGCGACGCCGTCACCCCGTACGAGCGGGTCCACAACATCCACGCCTACCTGAGCGACCGGGCCAACGGCTTCCGCTACAGCCTGGCCACCGAGCCCGGCACCAGCGGCGACGACCTGGTGGACTTCCTCCGGCTGCGCCGCGGCTACTGCGAGCAGTACGCCGGGGCGATGGCGGTCATGGTGCGGGCGGCCGGGGTCCCCGCCCGGGTGGCCCTGGGCTACACCCCCGGCCAGCAGCAGCACGACGGCAGCCGGCTGATCACCAGCGACGACGCCCATGCGTGGGTGGAGGTCTACTTCCAGGGCCTCGGCTGGGTGCCCTTCGACCCGACGCCGATCGCGTCCGACCGCGCGGTGGACCTGCCCTGGGCGCCCCGGGCCGACGCGGTCACCAGCGCCGACACCGGCTTGCCGGTCCCGGTGCCGTCGGCGCCGACGGCCGCACCTCCGACCACCCGCCAGGACCGTGCCACCGACGGCGCGCCGACGGCCCAGCCGGGGCAGGGCACCGGCGGCACGTCGTGGCCGCTGCCGGCCGGGGCCGGACTCCTACTGGTGGTGCTCGTCGGCCTCGGGACGCCGGCCGGCCTCCGGGTGCTGCAGCGCCGCCGCCGGTCAGCGACCGGAAGCGCCGGTGCCCTGTGGGACGAACTGGTGGCCACCGCCGTCGACCTGGGAGTGCGCCTGCAGCCGGCCTGGACACCGCGGCGTGCGGCCCACGAGCTGGCGGAGGTGGTGGCGCGCGGTGGGGACCCCTCCGGTCGCGCGGCGGACGCCGTCCTGCGACTGGCGCGGGCGGAGGAGCTGGCCTGCTACGCGCGGGCCGTCGACGGAGCTGCCGACCCGGAGCTGGGCTCGGCACTGCGGACGGCGCGCCACGGGTTGCTGCGTTCGGCGCCGCGCGGCGTACGGCTCCGCGCCGTGCTGTGGCCGGCCTCGCTCATGACCGGCTCCGGCGCCCGGCTGGCCGACCGGGCCCGGCGACGGCTGGTGGCGCCGGCGCGCCTGCGGCGTCCCCGCTCGGTCTGAGGCCCGGCGGCTACTCCTCCGCGAGCCCGTCCCCGGAACGCACGAAGCCGCCGTCCCGGAGGACGACGGCTGTCGGAGTGGACGACGAGGGGGCTACTGGTCGTAGCGGCGGCGGAAACGCTCCTCGAGGCGGTTCTTCAGCGGCTGACGGCCCACTCGGCCCCCGCGGCCGGACCGGCCGGCGGCGGCCGGACCACGGCCGCCGGCGGGGCTGCTGCCGGCCTCGACCGCGCCGGTGGCTGCCTTGTAGTTGAGGACGCCGAGGACCAGGCCGCCGAAGGCGACCAGGAAACCGAGCACGCCGAGCGGCACCGAGCGGGCGACCGCTCCGCCGACGAGAACGGCCATCCCGACAACGACGAGGACGGCGCCGAACTGCAGCTTGCGGCGTGCCTTCAGCCGGCGGTCACCGGTGCGGACGGACGACGCGAACTTGGGATCGTCATCGACGAGGGCGCGCTCGATCTGCTCCAGCAGACGCTGCTCGTGCTCGGAGAGCGGCACGTCGACCTCCAGGTGGGCGGAGCCAAGGCCGTCGGAGGCTTCCGCCGACGGTACAGCCGAGGATACGAGCCCATTGCAACGCGCGAAAGGCGGCCTGGCGGCGACCCGCCGGGAACATGCCGTGATCACTCCTCCGAGTGCCCCTCCGGAGCCGGGACGGGGCCCTCCAGCGGCCTCCGGGCGTCGGATCCGTGCTGGTCAGCCCGGCTCCGCCGCCGGCGTCTCCGGGACCGACCGGCGCGAGCTGGTGCGACCCGGGCGGGTGAGGTCGGGGCGGGCGGTGTCCCCACCGGCTCCCCCGATGACTCTCCCGGAGGTTCCCAAGGAGGACAGCCCGCCCGGACGGCCGTCCCGGTGCAGGAGCGTCGCCGGCCGCACCGCGCCGGCCCCGAACCGGCGGGCCGCGCGGTCGGCGGCCAGCTCGGCGTCCCGCCGGCCGTGTTCGCGGGCGCCCAGCTCGAGCTGCTGCGGTGCCGACCCGGCGTCGACCAGCCGCTCGGCCCGCACCCCCACCAGCCGGATGCGGGCCCGGTCCAGGCCCAGCGCGTCGTAGAGAGCCCGGGCGGTGTCGTAGAGCTCCTGCCCGACGTCGGTCGGGACCTCGAGCGTGCGGCTGCGGGTCAGGGTGGCGAAGTCGGCGAAGCGGACCTTGATGCTCACGGTCCGGGCCAGGGTCCCGGTCGAGCGCAGCCGCCCCGCCGTCCGCTCGGACAGGTGCAGCAACTCGCGGTGGATGACGGCGGGGTCGTCGATGTCGGTGGAGAAGGTCTCCTCGGCGCCGGTCGACCGCTCCGTCTCGTCGGGGACCACCCGGCGGGGGTCGCGGCCCCACGACAGCTCGTGCAGGTGCCCGCCCGCAGCCGGGCCGAGCGCCCGCTGCAGGGTCTTGGCCGGCACGTGCGCCAGATCGCCCACGGTGCGCAGCCCGAGGCGCAGCAGGACCTCCTCGGTCTTGGGGCCCACTCCCCACAGTGCACCCACCGGCAGCGGGTGCAGGAAGTCCATGACCTCGGGCGGGCGGACGACGAGCAGCCCATCGGGCTTGGCGCGGGTCGAGGCCAGCTTGGCCACGAACTTGGTCCCGGCGACGCCGACCGAGCAGGTGATCCCCTGCTCGTCGAAGACCCGGGCGCGGATGTACTCGCCGATCTGCGCCGCGTCACCCAGCCGGCGCCCGGCCCCCGCGACGTCGAGGAACGCCTCGTCCAGCGACAGCGGCTCCACCAGTGGGGTGATGGACCGGAACAGCGCCATGACCGAGCGGGAGACCTCGGAGTAGAGCGCCATGTCGCCCGGCAGCACCGTTGCCGTCGGGCACAGCCGCAGCGCCCGGGCGGTGGGCATGGCCGCATGCACGCCGTAGCGGCGGGCCTCGTAGGTGGCCGAGGTGACCACCCCCCGGTTGCCGGCCCCGCCGACGATCACCGGGGTGCCGGCCAGCTCGGGGTGACGGCGGACCTCGACACTGGCGAAGAACGCGTCCATGTCGACGTGCAGGACGGTGCACCCCTGCGCGCGACCGGCCGGCCTGCCCACCTGTCCTCCTTTTGTCGAACATGCGTTCGATCTCCGAATCGGGACACTACCGGCCCGGACCTGCTCCGCGCGCTTCCTCCGATCGGCCGTGTGTCGGCCTCCCGGATCCCTGCGAAGAGGCTGGTCGGGGCTGGTGGGCTGCCAGGTGTCAGACGAAGATGGGCGAGGTAAGGCAGCGACAGGGAACCGCCGACCGGCGGTTCCGGATCGACCTGATCGGAGACACCATGGCGCTCGACGACGACGACATGACCAGCACGGAGGGCCCGGCCGACGGCGGCGCGGACAGCGGAGCCGATGGTGGTGCGGATGGGGGCGCCGACAAGGGTGCCGATGGTGGTGCGGACGGCGGCGCCGACAAGGGTGCCGACGGCGGCGCGGACGGCGGAGCCGACAGCGGAGCCGATGGTGGTGCGGACGGCGGTGCCGACAAGGGTGCCGATGGTGGAGCCGACGGCGGCGCGGGCGGTTCGGCCTGACCGAGAACCCGACCACGCAGGGCCGGGCGGAGCAGCAGCTCCGTCCGGCCCTGCGGCGGTGCACGAACCTCGACCCGCAGGTCTTCGCCGAGCAGTACTGGTCCCGGCGGCCGTTGCTGGCCCGAGGCGAGGACACCGGCGGGTCCTTCACCGACCTGCTCGACCTGCCCGCGGTCGACGAACTGCTGTCCCGCCGCGGCCTGCGCACCCCGTTCCTGCGTATCGCGAAGGACGGCGCGGTCGTCGAGCCGAAGGAGTTCACGACCTCCGGGGGCGCCGGCGCGGAGATCGCCGACCAGGTGTCCTCCGACGCCGTCCTGCGGCTGTTCGCCGACGGCAGCACCGTCGTCCTGCAGGGTCTGCACCGGCTCTGGCCGCCGCTGATCGAGTTCGCCGACCAGCTCGCCGCCGACCTCGGCCACCCCACCCAGGTCAACGCGTACATCACCCCGCCGGCCTCGCGCGGGTTCAGCGCGCACTACGACGTGCACGACGTGTTCGTGCTGCAGGTGGCCGGCGAGAAGCACTGGACCATCCACGAACCCGTCCTGACCGACCCCCTGCGCACCCAGCCGTGGACCGACCGCACCGCAGAGGTCGGCGCCGCCGCCGAGCGCCAACCGGTGATCGACGCGGTGCTGCGGCCAGGTGACGCGCTCTACCTGCCCCGCGGGTACCTGCACTCGGCGACCGCGCTGGGCGAGATCAGCGCGCACCTGACCGTCGGCGTCCACTCGGTCACCCGGTGGGCAGCCGCCGAGTCGGCGCTGGACCTGGTCCGGACGCTCGCCGCCGAGGACCCGCAGCTGCGCGGCTCGCTTCCCCTCGGCCTCGACCTCGCCGACCCGGAGAGCGTGCGCGACGACGTCGCCGCCGTGATCGCCGGCCTGCAGGACTGGCTCGGCCGGGTCGACCCGGCGCAGGTGGCCGACCGGCTGCGCGCGCAGACCTGGGCGCAGGTGCGACCGGAGCCGGTCGCCCCGCTGGCCCAGTCGTCCGCGGCCGCCGCGCTCACCGACGAGACCGTCCTGCGGCTGCGCCTGCGGCTGCGCTGCTCGCTCCGCGACGCGGCCGACGGGCGGGTCACCCTGCTCGCCGGACGGCGGTCGCACTCCTTCCCCGCCGAGGTCCGGGCCGCCCTGGCCGCGCTGCTCGCAGCCGGTGAGCTCAAGGTCGGCGACCTGCCCGGCCTCGACCCCGCGGACCGGGCCACGCTCGCCCGTCGCCTGGTGACCGAGTCGGTCGCCACGGTGCCGGATGCGGGGCCGGCCGCCGGGCCCGTCGCGGACGGCAGGCACGATGGGGTGCGTGGGAGCGCACTCGGGACCGGCGGATGAGCCGACGCCGGACCCGGTGGGGGGCGTGACCGCCGGAAGCGACGACCTCTGGCGCACCGACGTCCCTCCCCGCCCTGCCGGGCGGCTGGACGACAGCCGCTGCTCGGTGCGCGCGCTGCGCCGGGGGGACTCCCCCGTCGCCACGGCGTCCCCGGCGCAGCGCTGGCTGCTGATCGAGCAGCCTGGACCGTGGGGGCGTGACGCGCTCGCCGAGTCGCGCTTCGACCAGACGGTCGCGCCGCTGCTGGCCCGGCGGTCCCGGGCGGAGAACGTGCGGCTGCTGCTGGTCCGGCGGCCCGGCGAGCGGCTGGCCGACTCCGGACGCCGATGGGCCTACGCCGACGGCCGCCCGGGCCGGGAAGGCCTGTGGTGGTCGGTGCGGGCCTCCGACGCCGACCTGCTGACCGCGCCGTGGGACGGCTCCGTGGGCGAACGGGCGGAGCAGCCGGTCTACCTGGTCTGCACGCACGGCGGCCACGACGCCTGCTGCGCGCTGCGCGGACGTCCGTTGGCCCGTGCCATGCCGGCGCCCGGTCCCGCAGACGTCTGGGAGTGCAGCCATCTCGGCGGTGACCGGTTCGCGGCCAACGTCGTCGTCCTGCCGCACGGCTTCTACTACGGCCAGGTGCCCGGGGACGGCGGGGAGCTGGTGCGGGCGCACGAACGCGGGCAGGTGGCGCTTCCCTGGCTGCGCGGCCGGGCCGGAGTGCCCCCGCCCGGTCAGGCCGCCCAGCACCACGCCCGGGGGGTGCTCGGTCTGCTCGCGCTCGACGACCTCCCGGTGACCTCCGTGCAGCCGACGACCGAGCCGGGAGCCGAGATCGAGCACTGGATCGTCACGATGGCCGGCCCCGACGGGCAGGTGGTGGCGTCGGTGGAGAGCCGCCCGTCCGCAGTGGCGGACCGGCTCACCTGCCGGGCGATCCATCCGGCGCACTCCCGCGTCTGGCACGTGTCGCTGGAGGCTCCCGCCTAGGTGAACACGCGGGCCTAGCTAGGCAAGTGCGCGGCCGCGGGCGGCCAGCAGGGGGATCGCCAGTTCCGTCGCGGTGAGCGAGCCGTGGTAGGCGGCCAGCCGGCTCGGCCCGGGTTCCTGCTCGGGGGTGACGAGCGCCCAGCTGCCCCGGGCCAGGGCGACGACGTCGCCGATGCGGGCGGCCAGGGCGTCGTCCACCGGACCGAAGACCCCGCTCGCGACGGCCTCGTCCCGGCTCGCCACCCAGGCCCGGTCCCCGAGCACCTCGCGCCACCGGGAGAGGACGTCGTCCTCCGCGCCGGGCTGGGCGTGCACGTACCGGGCGCGGGGCTCCCCCGCCAGCACACGGACTCCGTCGGCCAGGTCGGATTCCCCGTCGAGGTCGAAGCGCGTCTCGCCGGGGACGTCGAGCATGCCGTGGTCGGCGGTCACCAGGAGCGCGGCGTCGTCGGGCAGACCGGCGACGAGCTGCTCCACGAGCCGATCGATCAGCCCGAGCTGGGCCCGCCAGCTGGGTGAGTCGACACCGCGGACGTGACCGGTGAGGTCGAGCTCGGGGATGTAGCCGTAGACGAGGGACCGTGGGGTCGCGGCCAGCGAGCGCAGCGCCAGCGCGCTGAGGTCGCCGTGGCTGACCACGCCGGTGTAGGTCGCGCCTCGGTAGGCGGCGCGGGTGAGGCCGGAGCCGGCGTAGGCGTACGGGCCGACGGCGGTCGCGGCGACCCCGGCGGCCCGGGCCTGCTCGAACACGGTGCGCCGCGACTGCCAGACGTCCGGATCGGGGTCGTCGGCCCACTGGATGTGGTTGAGCGTGCGGTCCTCACCCGGGATGTCGGTGACGAAGCCGAGGATGCCGTGGCTGCCCGGCGGGAGGCCGGTGCCGAGCGTGGCCAGGCTGACCGGCGTGGTGCTCGGGCAGGGCGCGGAGAGGTCGCCCACGGGCCGGGAGAGGCTCGCGAGGGTGGGCGCGAGGTCGGCGTGGGCGCGCAGGAGGTCGGCCCCGAGCCCGTCGACGAGCAGCACCATGACCCGGCGCGCGCCGCCGAGGGCCCCCGCGAGGCCCAGCGGATCGGCCGGCAGGTCACCGCGGGCGATCGGGACGCCGAGGGCCGCGGCGGCGCCGGGCAGCACGTCGGCGAGGGTGGCGGCGCCGTAGGGCGGGACCGCCAGGTCCGGCGGCAGCAGCGTCACGGACGGGTGGCGAGGACGTGCAGGCCAGTGGCGACGTCGCGGTAGGGCGACACCTCGGCGAGGGCCAGTTCCAGCGCGCGCACGGCGCGCGGGTCGGCGCCGGAGGCGGCCTCGAGCAGGTCGGCGACGACGGAGACGCCGCGCCACGGCCCGGGTCGCAGGCCCGCGCCCTCGACCAGGGCGAGCATGTCCTGGGGGGTGAAGCGCCGGCGGGCCGGCTTGGAGCGGGCGGGGGCCGGGTCGCGGTCCTCGAGCAGGGCCAGTGCCTCGACCGGGTGCCCGGCGACGGCCCGGCCGAGGACGGCGCCCGCGCGGTTGACCGTCGCGACGCTCACCTGGCCGCCGGCGCGCAGGGCCCGGCTGATCTCGCGGAGGGTGACCTCGGGGTCGTCCACCACCTCGAGGACGTAGTGGCAGAGCGCCAGGTCGTAGCCGTCGTACCCGCTTCCGGCATCGGCCGCCGGCAGGACCTCGTGCAACAGGTCGCCGTCGCCCTGGAGACCGCGGACCCGGGCCCCCACCCCGGCGGTGTCGGCCCGGCGCCGCAGGGTGGCCAGGGCGTCGGCACTGGGGTCGACGACGGTGACGTCGTGACCGAGCCGGGCGAGCGGGACGGCGAACATGCCGCTGCCCCCGCCGACGTCGAGCACGCGCAGCGGGGTGCCGGCACCGATCACGGGGTCGAGCGCCGCCCAGACGGCAGCGGTCCGGGCGGGCAGCTGCTCCGCGGTGGGCGAGGCAGGGGACGTCGGCACCTCAGGGAGCCTAGTGGCGCTCTGGTGCCCTCACCGCGCACGCCGTGAGGCGGCGGAACGGCGGCAAGCAGTCAGACGGAGACCTGGTCGGCGGCCCGCTTGATCTCGGCGAGGTCGATCCGGCGCATGCTCAGCATCGCCTCGGTCGCCCGCTGGGCCCGGCCGGGGTCGGGGTCACGGAGCAGGGACATCAGCTCTGCGGGCATGACCTGCCAGGAGACGCCGAACTTGTCCTTGAGCCAGCCGCACATGCTCTCCTCGCCACCCTCGGTGAGGCGGTTCCAGTAGTGGTCGGCCTCCTCCTGGTCGGCGCACGTGATCTGGAAGGAGATCGCCTCACTGAACGGGAACTGCGGGCCGCCGTTGAGACCGACGTACTCCTGCCCGTCGAGGGTGAAGCCGACCGTCATCGCGGTGCCCTCCGGCATGGGCATGTTCGGGCCGTAGTGGCTGATCTCGCCGACGCTCGAGTTGGGGAAGATCGCGGTGTAGTGCGCGGCGGCCTCCTCGGCTTGTCCGTCGAACCACAGGCACGGGGTCTGCTTCGGCATCGTTCGCGTCCTCTCCTACTGACCGGCCGATGTGCCAGTCGTAGGGATGACCGTGCCCCCGCGCGGAACTCATCGGTAGGGGATGCCTGAGCGGCTCATTCCACTCGTACCAGCACCTCGTAGTCGTCCGACAGTGGCTGAAGCGCGATCTCCAACTCCCCCTCACCGACCGCATCGCGCAGCGAGATCAGGACCGCCTGGATGCCCGGGGTGATGTCGTCGTCCTCCACGTCGGTCGCCAGGACCCGGACCCGGCTCACGAAGTCGTCGACGCCGTAGTCCTGGGCGGGCATCTCCACCGGCTCGTCGAGCCACTGGGCACTGATGTCCGGCAGTCGCAGGGCGAGGCCGTGCGCCTGTTGCCCGCCGATCCGCTCACCGAGGACCTCCAACGTCGCCTGGGTGAGCAATGCGGCCTCCAGCGGAGAGACGCCGGCCCGTTCCGCGGTCTGCTGCACGAGCGCGTCGTCCTGTGCGGCTCCGCTCTCCTCCTGCAGCAGTTCACCGAACTCGTGGGGCAACTGGGCCATCGTGTCCCGGAACTCCTTGCCTCCGGCAGCATCGCGCAGAGTCAGCATCACCGCGCGGATGCCGGGCAGGACCGCATCCGGGGGCACGTCCGGCGCCCGCTCGCGCACCTTCTCGACGAACTCGTCGAACCCGTACTTCTCCGGCAGCTTCTGCGGCGCCTTCCGCACCAACCGGGCGAGTTCTTCCGGCAGTCGGGAGGCGAGGTCGACGTCCTGGCCTCCACTGATCCGGTCCGCCAGGATCTGCACAGTGGCCTGGGTGAGACTCTCCGCCTGCTCGCGGCTCACGCCCGCGCGCTCGGCCACGTGATCGATGAATGTGTCGTACTTCACGGAAGGCTCCTTCGGGTGCCTCCGTCGCGACAGCACTCCTGCTCACCCCGTCCGGGGGCACGGTGCAGCGACGCCCCGGTCTACCCCTTCCACGACGCGGTAAGCGTGACGGTCATCGGGGGCACCCGGTCAATGGCCGGAGCTGCCGGGGCTGGAGTGCCAGAGCTTGCGGGGCGCCCCCGCGGCCGCCCGGCGTGCGGCCACCTTGGAGTCCTCGCCGGCCGGCTTGATGTCCGCGTAGGGCGACATCCGGAACCCGGTCGGGTGGACCAGCACCGGGCGCACCATCACCGGCCGCGAATTCCGCGACTCCGCCGCCCCGGCGATGGCCTGGTCGGTGTACTCCCCCGGTGCCGCCATCAGGTCCCGCACACCGTCGAGCCCGTCGGCTTCCCACGCCTCGTGGAGGGCCGGCAGCTCCCAGGCCCCGGTGGCCCGCAGCGACACCCCGCGCGGACCGGTGCGCCGCAGCACTCCCCGGATGACGAGCAGCCAGGAGTGGAACACCGTGGCGGCGTAAGGGCCCTGCGCGTCCTCGAAGAAGGTCGAGTCGGTACAGCCCGTGCCGTCGTCGAGGGTCACGAAGACCACCCGCCGGCCCGAGCGGATCGGCGGCGTCTGGGTGGCCACCTTCACCCCGGCGACCAGCACCTCCGCGCCACTGCGGCAGGTGAGCATCTCCCCGGCCGGCACCGCCCCGATGGCGGCCAGGAACGGCTTGTAGAAGTCGATGACGTGCCGGCTGGCGTCCAGGCCGAGCACCTCCAGCTCGGCGCGCACCAACTCGGCGTCGGTGAACTCCGGCAGGCCGCTGCCCTCCGCCCAGCTCGGCCCGGTCTCCTCCGGACCGTCCCCCACGAGGTCGCCAGCGAGCTCCAGCCCCATCAGATCCAGGCTGAGCTGCCCGCTGGAACTCGCCCGTGCGCCGCTGCGGCTCCACCGGTCCAGCTCCCCGATCTGCAGCAGCAGGTCGCGCCGGGTCACCTGCTTGCGGCGATGGGTCGGCCGGCCCGCCTCGCGGTCGCGCACCCCGAAGCCGTAGAGGGAGTCGAAGCCGCCGGCCAGCACCAGCCGTTCGACCACCGGCCGGGACACCGATGCCCGGTGCCAGAAGTCGGTCAGCGAGCGGTAGGGCTGCCCCGTCACGACCCGGGCGACCTCCTCCTCCGAGATGCCCTTCACGTCGGCGAGGGCCAGCCGGATGCCGTAGTCGGACGGCGCCCGCATCGAGGCCGGCATCCACTCCGGCCGCCGCCAGCCCCCACCGCCCTCGGGCTCGGTGTCGCCGTCGGCTTCGGAAACGGCTCCGGCGTCCTCGGCGTCCGGTGCGATCCGCTCGACGCGGTAGGTCCCGGCGGAGACGTTGACGTCCAGGCCCAGCACCCGGATCCCGAAATTGCGGGCGTCGTCGAGGATCAGCCGCTTGGGGTACATCCCCGGGTCGTGGGTGAGCACCCCGGCGAGGAAGGCCGCCGGATGGTGGGTCTTCAGCCAGGCCGACTGGTAGGTGGGCAGCGCGAACGCCGCCGCGTGGGCCTTGCAGAAGCCGAAGGAGCCGAAGGCCGCGAGCACCGTCCAGACCTGCTCGGCGACCTCCACCGGATAGCCGGCGGCCAGCACCTGCGGCACGAACCAGGCCCGCACCTCGGGGTGCGCGTCCTTCTCCCCCAGCGCCCGGCGCACCTCGTCGGCCTCGGCCAGGGTGCATCCGGTCATCCGGGCCACCACCTGCA
>JAOPUS010000367.1 GCA_025963345.1 Blastococcus sp.
CCCTCGACGGCGGCGGTCATCGCCGCGATCGAGTCGTCGACGTCGGGGTAGCCCACCGGGAGGTAGGCGATGAGCGCGGCGCGGCCCTCGGCCTTGGCCTTGCCGATGCGCTCGGCGAGCTGTGACACGCCTCGGCTCCGGCCTCGCTCCGCTCCTCGCCCGCTGGCACTCGCTGCGATGCTCACTCCACCGTCGCTCTCGGACCTCACGCCGTCTCTCCTGCGTCGGGACCGGCAACCGCGTCGCCCTGCGTCACGGCTCCTTCGGTCGGCTGCTGGTCTGTGTCGAGCCCCGGCCCGGGGTCGACCTCCTCGCGGTCGCCGAGGCCGAACCACCGCGAGGCGGTCTCGACGTCCTTGTCACCGCGGCCGGACAGGTTGACCAGCAGCAGCGCGTCCGGGCCCAGCTCCTTGCCGACCACCAGCGCGCCGGCCAGGGCGTGCGCGGACTCGATCGCCGGGATGATCCCCTCGGTCCGGCAGAGCAGCGCGAAGGCCTCCATCGCCTCGGCGTCGGTCACCGCCCGGTACTCGGCCCGGCCGATGTCGTGCAGGTAGGCGTGCTCCGGGCCGACGCCCGGATAGTCCAGCCCGGCGCTGATCGAGTGCGACTCGATCGTCTGGCCGTTGTCGTCCTGCAGCAGGTAGGAGCGGGCGCCGTGCAGCACACCCGGCGTCCCTCCGGTGATGGTGGCCGCGTGCCGCCCGGTCTCGACGCCGTCCCCGCCGGCCTCCAGGCCGATCAGCCGCACACCCGCGTCCGGCACGAACGCCGTGAAGATCCCGATCGCGTTCGAACCCCCGCCGACGCAGGCAAGGACGGCGTCGGGCAGCCGGCCCTCCCGCTCGAGCACCTGCTCGCGCGCCTCGTCGCCGATGACCCGCTGGAAGTCGCGCACCATCGCCGGGAACGGGTGCGGCCCCGCGACGGTGCCGAACACGTAGTTCGTGGTCTCCACGTTGGTCACCCAGTCGCGGAACGCCTCGTTGATGGCGTCCTTGAGCGTGCGCGACCCGGTCGTGACCGGGATGACCTCGGCCCCGAGCAGCCGCATCCGGGCGACGTTGAGCGCTTGGCGGCGGGTGTCCTCCTCGCCCATGTAGACGGTGCAGGACAGCCCCATGAGCGCCGCCGCGGTCGCGGTGGCCACGCCGTGCTGGCCGGCGCCGGTCTCGGCGATCACCCGGCTCTTGCCGATGCGCTTGGTCAGCAGCGCCTGGCCGAGCACGTTGTTGATCTTGTGCGATCCGGTGTGGTTGAGGTCCTCGCGCTTGAGCAGGATCCGGGCGCCTCCGGCGTGCTCGGCGAACCGCTCGATCTCGGTGATCGGGCTCGGCCGGCCCGTGTACTCACGCTGCAGACGGTCGAACTCGGTGAGGAACACCGGGTCGACCCGCATGGCCTCGTAGGCCTGGGTCAGCTCGTCGAGCGCGGCGATCAGCGCCTCGGGGACGACCCGGCCGCCGAAGATGCCGAAGTGCCCCGTGGCGTCGGGCCAGCCCGGGCGCGCCGGCAGGAGACGTTCCCCGGGCTGCGGTGGGCTGGTCGTCGTCATGCACCCAGACTAAGGACCTCCCTGCCCCCCACCGCTCGCAGGCTCGCGGCGGGTCCCTGCACGGAGGCCGAAGTCAGCGCGTCGTTCGGGGGGTGGCGGGATGACTCCCCGCCGTCACCAGGTCGGCGACCGCCTGGCGGGCGTCGCCGGCGGTGACGAGGCCCTCGCCGACGAGCACCGCGTCGGCGCCGGCCGCCGCGTAGCTGATCAGGTCGTGCGGGCCCCGTACGCCGGACTCGGCCACCTTCACCACACCCGAGGGCAGCCCCGGTGCGATCTTCTCGAAGGTCGACCGGTCGACCCGCAGCGTGGTCAGGTCGCGGGCGTTGACACCGATCACCGAGGCGCCGGCGTCCAGCGCCCGGTCTGCCTCGCCCTCGGTGTGCACCTCGACCAGCGCGGTCATGCCGAGGGACTCGACCCGCTCGAGGAGTCCCAGGAGGGCGTTCTGCTCCAGTGCGGCCACGATCAGCAGGACGACGTCGGCGCCGTGCGCCCGCGCCTCGTGCACCTGGTAGCTGCTGACGACGAAGTCCTTGCACAGGATCGGCACGTCGACGACGGCACGGACCGCGTCGAGGTCGGCCTGTGACCCGCCGAAGCGGCGCCGTTCGGTCAGGACGCTGATGACCCGGGCGCCACCGGCGGCGTACTGGGCGGCCAGCTCGGCCGGATCGGGGATGGCGGCGAGGTCGCCCTTGGAGGGGCTGCGCCGCTTCACCTCGGCGATCACGCCGACACCCGGCACACGCAGCGCGGCCAGGGCATCGAGGGCGGGACGGGCATCGAGGGCCGCGGCTTTGAGTTCGGCCAGCGGCGTCTGCGCCTCACGGACGGCGAGGTCCTCGCGGACACCGGCCACGATCTCGTCGAGCACATTCATGAGATATCGCCCACGAGCTCCATTGCCTGTCGCACGTCCGTCCCCTCGCCGTTCGGTGGGTGTACCCACTCTAGATGCGGCGCCGCGGCCGCCCGTCCGGGGGGCGGGACAGCGGATCCGACGGGTTCCGCTAGGGACGGTCCCCCGGGGGTGCCTGGTCGGTCGGGTCCTCGCCACGGTCCAGCGCCTTCCAGGCTGCCTGGGCGCGGTCCTCGTCGGTCTCCGGCCGCCGTGCCGCGGCGGCCGCGGGCGCGGGGGCGCCGGTCCGCTCCGCACCTGATCGCTCATAGCGCCGTCCCATGGCCGGCCAGGTGCGCCCACGGAGGACGGCGAGCAGACCGGCGGCGACGCCGAGGACCCCGGCGAGCACGGCCAGGACCGGCCACGCGGCGGAGATCTCCGTGGCGACTGCGGTACGGCCCGGGAAGACCTGCGCCGCCGCGGCGTCCAGCCCGCCGGTGAGCGCGCGCACCCCCGACCAGGCCAGCACGCCGCCGGCGACCGCCATGAGGAGCCCGACGGCCGCCCGTCCGAGGCCTCGGACGGCGAGCAGGGCGACCGCGGCCGCCAGCAGCACCAGCCCCGCGGCCGGCACCAGGGGCGCCGCGTCGGTGCCGGTCAGGACGCCGGTGACCGGCGGCAGCGGCGCCTCGCGCTGCGCGGTGACCTGAGCCCAGCCCTGCCCGCCCGCCGACAGGGCCAGTGCGCCCGCGAGGACCGCGCCGACGACGGCAGCGGTGAGTTCCCTGCGCGGGGCCGCAGTCACCGCAACTCCCGCAGCCCCTCCGCGGTGGCGATGGCCGAGAGCACCGCCCGCGCCTTGTGCCGGGTCTCCGCCTCCTCGGTGGCGGGGTCGCTGTCGGCCACGATCCCGGCGCCGGCCTGCACGTAGGCCCGCCCCTGGTGCAGCACAGCGGTCCGGATCGCGATCGCCATGTCCATGTCCCCGCTGGCGTCGACGTAGCCGACGGTGCCGGCGTAGAGCGCCCGCCGGGTGGGCTCCAGCGACTCGATGATCTCCATCGCCCGGGGTTTGGGTGCGCCCGACACCGTGCCCGCCGGGAAGGTGGCGTCGAAGACGTCGAGCGCGTCGTGCTCCGGCGCGACCTCACCGGCGACCGTCGACACCAGGTGCATGACGTGGCTGTAGTGCTCGACCCGCATGAAGTCGGGGACCTCCACCGTGCCGGGGACGCAGACCCGGCCGAGGTCGTTGCGGGCCAGGTCGACCAGCATGACGTGCTCGGCGCGCTCCTTCGGGTCGGCGAGCAGGCCCTCGGCCAGCCGCACGTCCTCCTCCGGGGTCGCCCCACGTGGCCGGGTGCCGGCCGGCGGGTGGACCACCGCCGAGGACCCGGTGACCGTCACGAGGGCCTCCGGCGAGGACCCGACCACCTCGAAGGGCGTCTCGCGGCCGGAGAAGCGCAGCAGGTACATGTACGGCGAGGGGTTGCTGACCCGGAGGACCCGATAGAGGTCCAGCGCCTCGACGTCGGTGGCCAACTCGAAGCGCTGGGCCAGCACGACCTGGAAGGCGTCGCCGGCGCGGATGTGCTCCCGGATCCGCTCGACGCCGTCCTCGTACACGCCCGGGGCCATGTTGCTGTCCACCGGCGGCGGGTCCGTGGTCTCGAGCACCGCGACGCCGGGCGGCACCGCCTTCGTGAGGTCGGCGGCCATCGCGTCCAGCCGGGTGACCGCGTCGTCGTACCCACCGGATCCCCGCAGCGCGTTGGCGATCAGCATCACGGTGCCGTCGGCGTGGTCGAGCACGGCGAGGTCGGTCACCAGCATCATCGCGAGCTCGGGCATACCGAGGTCGTCGGTGCTGGTCTCCGGCAACCGCTCCAATCGCCGGACGACGTCGTAACCCAGGTAGCCGACCAGGCCGCCCGTGAGCGGGGGCAGGCCCGGGACCCGGGGCGTGCGCATCCGCCGGGCGATCGTCCGGACGGCGTCCAGCGGGTCGGCCGGCAGGTCGTCGGTGAGACCGGGAACCGAGTCGCCCAGCCACTCCGTGCGCCCGTCGCGCTCGGTGAGCACGCCCGCGCTGCGCACGCCCACGAAGCTGTAGCGCGACCACCGCTTGCCCTGCTCGGCGGATTCCAGCAGCACGGTGCCCGGGCGGTTGCCCGCCAGCTTCCGGTAGATGCCGACCGCGGTCTCGCTGTCGGCGAGCAGGCGGCGGGTCACGGGCACGACCGGCTGGTCCATCGCCGCGAACTCCTCGCGGCTGGGGATCGTCACGCCGAACCTCATGCCGGCACCCCCTCGACCGCAGGCAGCGAACGGTAGAAGCAGCTCCGCTCCCCGGTGTGGCAGGCGGCGCCCTCCTGGTCGACGAGCACCAGCAGCGCGTCGCCGTCGCAGTCCACCCGCACCTCGCGGACCCACTGCCGGTTGCCCGAGGTCTCCCCCTTCACCCAGTACTCCCCGCGGCTACGCGACCAGTACGTGGCCCGGCCGGTGGTGAGGGTGCGGCGCAGCGCCTCGTCGTCCATCCAGGCGAGCATCAACACCTCACCGGTGTCGTGCTGCTGGACGACGGCGGCCACCAGCCCGGCCGGGTCGCGGCGCAGGAGGTCGGAGACGGCGGGGTCGAGGAACGGGACCGCGGACATGCCGCCCAGTCTCCCGCACGCCGGGTCAGCGCTGCTGCGGGCTCTCGAACCAGCGCCGGCCGGGCCCGGCGAGCACCATGCCCAGGCCGACGAGGGGTGCTGCGACGAAGAAGATCGTGACCGCGGCCAACGCACCCGAGGCGTCGGGGCCCGGGGTCTCGTTCATGAGCGTGATCAGCCGGACCGCCCAGTACACGGCGAGCACGACCTGGACCGCGTGGGCGCCGACCGTCAGCAGCCACGCCGTCCGGGTACGGGCGCTGAGCGCACGGATGCCGGCGGCGATGAGGAGGACGACCGAGACCAGCTGGACGGCGGCCATCACGGTTCCCTCGGTCGCGAGGGCATTGACCCGGGAGGAGGAGTACACGCCCGGGTTCCCCTCCGCGGCGATGTCGATGATCGAGGCGAAGAACCACAGGTACAGCGAGGCGATGAGCACCACCGCGGCCTGCACGAAGGCCAGCACGGCGCTGGTGACGACCTGACCCGGCCGCTGCGGGCCCCGCGGCGGCATCGGGCCCCACGGTCCCGGATAGCCGTAGCCGGGGTACCCGTACGGCGCGGGGTAGCCGTAGGGCGCCGGCGGGCCGTACGGCTGGGGCGCTGCCGGCGCGGTGGGTGGCGGCCCCAGGTAGGGGTTGCCGGGTTGGGTCTGCGTCGCCGGGTCGGCCCAGGGACTTCCGCCGGGGTTCACAGCGCCGCTGCCACCGCGCGGCCCGCCGTCCGCCCGGAGAAGAGGCAGCCGCCGAGGAAGGTGCCCTCCAGGGACCGGTAGCCGTGCATGCCGCCGCCACCGAACCCGGCGACCTCACCGGCGGCGTAGAGCCCCGGGAAGACCTCCCCACCGGGGCGGAGCACCCGGCCCGACAGGTCGGTCTCGAGGCCGCCGAGGGTCTTGCGGGTGATCAGGTTGAGCCGGACGGCGACCAGCGGACCGGCGTCGGGGTCGAGCAGCCGGTGCGGCGGGGCGACCCGGATGAGCTTGTCGCCGAGGTAGTTGCGGGCCCCGCGGATGGCGGTGATCTGCATGTCCTTGGTGAAGGGATGCTCGATCTCCCGGTCGCGGGCGACGATCTCCCGCTCGATGTGCGCGAGGTCCAGCACCGGCGTCCCCCCGGTGATCCGGTTCATCCCCGCGACCAGTTCGGGCAGGGTCGGGGCGACGACGAAGTCCTCCCCACGGTCGAGGAACGCCTGCACCGGGCCCGAGACGCCGGCCCTGGCCCGGTTGAGCAGGAGTTTGACGTCCTTGCCGGTCAGGTCGGGGTTCTGTTCGGAGCCCGACAGCGCGAACTCCTTCTCCACGATCTTGTGGGTGGCGATGAACCAGGTGTGCTCGTAACCGGTCTGCCCGATGTGGGCCAGCGTGCCGAGGGTGTCGAAACCGGGGAACAACGGCACCGGCAGCCGCTGTCCGGTCGCGTCGAGCCACATGGACGACGGCCCGGGCAGGATCCGGATACCGTGCTGCGCCCAGACCGGCGAGTGATTGGTGATCCCCTCGGTGTAGTGCCACATGCGGTCGCCGTTGACCACGCTGGCACCGGCGGCCTCGGTGGCTTCGAGCATGTGGCCGTCGACGGACGCCGGAACCCCGGAGAGCAGCCGCTGCGGCGCCGGGCCCAGCCGCGCGGGCCAGTTCCTGCGGACCAGTTCGTGGTTGCCGCCGATGCCACCGGAGGTGACGACGACGGCCTGCGCGCTGATCTCGAAGGGCTCGACCTCGGCGCGCGAGCTCGCCTCCCCGCGGGCGACGCCACTGGGCTCCAGGACGGCGCCCCGCACGCCGGTGACGGCTCCTCCGCTGACGACCAGGTCGGCCACCCGGTGCCGGAACCGCAGCTCCACCAGGCCGGCGTCCACCGCGGCACGGACCCGCCGCGCGAACGGCTCGACGATGCCGGGCCCGGTGCCCCAGACGATGTGGAAGCGGGGCACGGAGTTGCCGGGCCCCGTGGCGCCGTAGCCACCCCGCTCGGCCCAGCCGACGACCGGGAAGAAGCCGATGCCCTGCTCCTTGAGCCAGGCCCGCTTCTCCCCCGCGGCGAACTGCAGGTAGGCCTCGGCCCACTGCCGCGGCCAGTGGTCCTCGGCCCGGTCGAAGCCCGCGGTGCCGAGCCAGTCCTGGCGGGCCAGCTCCAGCGAGTCGTGCACCCGCAGCCGCCGCTGCTCCGGGGTGTCGATGAGGAAGAGCCCGCCGAAGGACCACCAGGCCTGGCCCCCGAAGGACGCCTCGGGCTCCTGGTCGACCAGGATCACCCGCTTGCCGGCGTCGGCCAACTCCGCGGTGGCGACCAGACCGGCCAGCCCCGCCCCCACGACGACGACATCGGTGCTGCTCTGGGTGCTCACGGTCCCGACGCTAGCGGGAGGACCCCTGCCTGCGCCGTCCCCCCGGCGAGCGACGCGCTCGGCCGCTTCCGCACCACTGACGGACCGGTCGCCGCAGCGCCAGCACGAGCGTGACCAGCGGGCCGACCAGCAGCAGGACGGCCGCCCACGTCTGCGCGCCGGCGCCGAACGCATCGAGCAGGAAGACCAGGCCGAGCAGCGCCAGGAGCGGGAGCACGGCCGCCACGGCCAGGACCGCCCATCCCCCACGACGGCCCTGCAGCACCAGGACCGAGCCGAGAGCCGCCGCCGCGGCCAACAGCAGCGGGACGACGAGGAACCGGTCGACGGCCGGGTCGGGCTCCCAGAGCAGCCAGCCCAGGTACAGGACCTCGGCGGTCAGCAGGAATCCGAAGGCGACGGCGAACGGGACGACCAGGGGACGTTCCCGCGACGCGGTCACGGCGTTCGCGCCCCACGGTGCCGGGCGGGGCGAACGTCGCACCGGGACCCGGGAGCGCGACGACGACGGCATGGCGGGCAGCGTAGGACGCCGACCTGTCAGTTCCCGCCGCTGCGCCGCGTCGCCCAGGTGCGGGTGGCCGGCAGGAGCGTGAGCACGAGCACCGGCAACGGCAGGACGACGCACCCGAACAGGGGCGACGCGAGGTGGATGTCGCCGGCCGGCAGGAACGACAGGAGCAGGTAGCCGGACAGCAGGACCCCGGGCACGCTGGTGAGGGCCAGCGGCAGCCAGCCCCGTCGGCACAGCAGGACGATGGCCGCCACCAACTGCAGGGGCGGGACGAGCAGCAGGGCGATCAGCCAGGGCGCGATTGCGTCCTCGCCCCACCGGGCCAGCCCGAGCACGGCCAGGAGCACGACGGCGAGCGCCGCGGAGGCGATGAGGCCGAGGACACCGGCCCCCAGCGCGGGTCCCGGGATGCGCTCGCCCCAGGGCGCGCTCGCCGGGCGGGCGGGCACGGGTCAGGCCGCCGGGGTCGGTTCGCCCGCCGAGGAGCGGCGCCACGAGGCGTGCAGCCGGGCATAGGGACCCTCGGCGTCGACGAGTTCCGCGTGCGTCCCGCGCTGGACGACGTGCCCGGCGTCCACCACGAGGACCTCGTCGGCCCGTTCCGCGGTGGACAGCCGGTGCGCGATGGTGAGCGTGGTCCGGCCGTCGGTGAGCGTGTCCAGCGCCCGGGTCAGCCGCTGCTCGGTCGCTGGATCGACGGCGCTGGTCGCCTCGTCGAGCACGAGCAGATCCGGGTCGGCGACGTAGGCGCGGGCGATGGCGACCAGCTGCCGCTCCCCCGCCGACAACGACTCACCGCGCTGGCCCACCGCTGTCGCGACACCCTGGTCGAGCCCGGCTACCCAGTCACCCAGACCCAGCTCGGCGAAGGCGGCGGCGACCTCCGCGTCGGTCATCCCCGGCCGGCCGTAGCGCACGTTCCCGGCGACGTCGGAGTCGAAAAGAAACCCGTCCTGCGGAACCATGACCACCCGCGAGCGCAGCGAGGCGAACCCCACCTCGTCCAGCGGCACCCAGCCGGCGTCGTCCGAGCCGAGCAGCACCCGTCCCGCGACCGGGTCCATCAGCCGGGTGACCAGCTTCGCGAACGTCGTCTTCCCCGAGCCGGTCTCCCCCACGATCGCCACTCGCAGCCGCGGCGCGACGGTGAGGTCCACCCCGTCGAGCGCCTTCGGCGCACCCGGTGCGTACCGGAAGGAGACGTGGTCGAAGCGGACCCCGAGCGGACCCCCGGGGAGCTCCCGGACGCCCGCGGGGTCGTCGATCGCCGGGTCGCGGATGTCGGCCTCGGTATCGATCACGTCGAGCACCCGGCGGAACCCGGCGACGGCGTTCTGTGCCTCGTTGAGCACCTCGCTCGCGGTCTGGACAGGTGCGACGAAGAGCGTCACCAGGAAGAGGAAGGCCACCAGGGTGCCGGCCGAGATCTCCCCTGCCAGCCCCAGCAGGACGCCGACGACGACCACCGCGGCGTTGGCCAGGGCCGCGACGAACTCGCCGCTCACGAACACCGCCGCGGTCACCTTCTGGGCATCGACCTGGGCGCGGTACTGCCGGTCGATCGCGGTGTCGATGCGGTTGGCCGTCCGGGCGCCCACCCCGTACGCGCGCACCGTCGGGGCGCCCACGACCGACTCCGCGACGGCACCCAGCACGTCACCGACCCGCTCGCGGACGATTCCGTACGAGGCGGCCAGGCGCTTCGCGAACCACCGGACGGCGACCGCCAGCGGGATGAAGCAGATCAGGACCAGCAGCGTGAGCTGCCAGGAGTAGAGGCTCATGACCACGGTGGCGACGACGAGCTGGCCGACGCTGACCAGGCCCAGCACCCCGCCCCATTGCATGAACACCGACAGCTGGTCGACGTCGC
>JAOPUS010000406.1 GCA_025963345.1 Blastococcus sp.
GCGGCCTGTACCTGGCCACTGGTCAGCCGTGGCTGCTGGTGGCCGTCTTCGCGCTGCACACGGAGACCGCCTGGCAGTTCCTCCCGACGATCCGGTTCGACGGCTACTACATGCTCGCTGACGTGGCAGGCGTGCCCGAGCTGTTCAGCTACATCGGGCCGGTGCTGAAGAGCCTCATGCCCGGCCGCCCCACCCATCCGCGGGTGCGGGAGCTGCGCCCCTGGTCGCGCCGGCTCATCGTCGGCTGGGCCGGGCTGACCGTCCCGGTGCTGCTGTTCTACTTCGTCGTCTTCCTCCTCGTCGTGCCCCGGGTGCTGCCCCTGGTGTGGGCCGCCGTGCTCGAGTACCTGGACACGATGCAGACGGCGATCCGGACCGGCGACGTCGCGACCGTCGCGCTGAGTGTGTTCCAGCTCTTCATGCTGCTCCTGCCCTGGGCGGGTAGCGCCCTGATCGGCGTCATGCTCACCCGCGTGCTGCGTCGGCTCACCTTCGACCGCTGGGGGTGGGCGTGGGCTCGGCCGGGAACGGGCGCCACCGTGCGCAGGTACATGGCTCTGGCCGCGGTGGCCGGTCTCGCGGGCGCCTTCCTCGGGCGGTTGTGGGGCGTCGCGACCTCGGCGCCTGCGGCAGCCGCGGAGACGCGGATCAGCAGCAGCGCGTTCGGCCTGCTGCGCCTCGGGGGCGAGGCAGCGCCGGATGTGGCCACCGGAGAGGTCATGGTCCGGGATCAGTTGGCGGCCTACGGGCGTCTCACCGGCGCATTCGACCGGCATGCCGACGTCCTGACTGGTGCCCGTGAGGTGGCCGTCCTGGCCTGCGTGGCGCTCCTCGTCTGCTTTCTTGCGGTCGCCCGGATCCTCCGGTGGGGGCTGTGGGCAGTGGGGCTCCCGCTCGCGGCCGTTGCCGTGATGGGTCCCGCGGCCACTGCGCTGGTCACCGTGAGCCCCGGGGTCGTGGGGGCCGCGTGGGCGGCGGTGGGGGGCACGCTGATCCTTGCTGCACGGCACCACGGCCGACACCGTCTCCGGCCCCGCCACGGTCTGCACCGCCTCGTGATCGTCGTGGGCGCACTCGCGGTCGCGATGGGCCTGGCAACCGCCCCCCTGCTGATCGTGCCGCTGGCCATCGGCACCGCACTGCTCGTCGTGAGCCGGGGAGCTCATCCGGGACGGCCCGCGCACTGGCTGCCGCTGGCGGGAGCCGCGTTCCTGCTGACGGCACTGGCCCCCGTGGCCGCACTCGCGATCCTGCGGGTGCCGGGGTCGGTGGCGCTGACTGCCGCGGAGTCACAGGTCCTCCTGCTCGTCGCGATCCCCGTCGTGGCAGCTGGAGTCGTCATGCGCGACCTGCGCTGGGCCGCGGTGACGACCGGGTCGTGGCTCGTTCTTGCGGCGCTTCCCGTGGCAGGCGCCGCGGGTGTCCTGCCGCTCGTCCTCTGCGGCACCGTTCTTCTGGGCGCACGCTTCGTGCAGACGATGACGGGGAGGGCGGTGGAGGAGCGGCCGCACACATTGCTGAGGGCAGCGGTCGCCGTACCGGTGCTCGTTCTCGCGGTCGCCGGTGCCCTCTTGCTGCCCGCGCACGCCCCCGAGTTGCCGCACCGCGCGCTCGCCCAGTGGCTCACCACCCCGGGGGCTCCCGCATCCGTCGCGGTGTCGCCTCCTGTGTGGGCTGATCTCGTGCGCGACGGGGTCCCCAGCGACCGGCTGCAGCTCGCCGCCTCCGGTTCCGAGGGTTCCGGCGAGTGGCTCGTCGCGGTCGGCACAGGCGACGCGTCTCGTGTCCTCGCGGCCTTCGGCTCGGGGGGCGGCACGCTCACCGTGCTGCGATCGCCGTAGGTTCGGCTCCCAGGGACCTCCCAGCGGACATCCCGGCGCATCCCGGTACGGGGCCCGACGATGTTCACCATGACTTCTCCTGAGCGCGCCACCGACGCACACCTGCACGGCGAACACGAGGTCGAGGACCACGACCGCGGCCTGCTGTTCGACATGCAGCGCCTCGTCGGCCGCCGCCGCGCTCTGGCGGTGTTCGGCGGCACGGCCCTCGCCGCCCTGGCCGGCTGCACGGCGAACACCACCACGGGCACGAGCAGTGCGACCACGGCGTCGTCGTCCGAGTCCGCGGCCGGAGCTGCCGCCGCCGGCGACGTCGACGTCATCCCGCAGGAGACCGCCGGCCCCTACCCGGCCGACGGGTCCAACGGGAAGAACGTGCTGAGCGAGAGCGGAGTCGTGCGCAGCGACATCCGGTCGTCCTTCGGCTCCTCGACGACGACCGCGGAGGGCGTGCCGCTGACCATCCGGCTCACGCTGGTGGAGGCCGACGGCGACACCCCGGTCGAGGGTGCGGCGGTCTACCTGTGGCACTGCAACCGCGACGGCCAGTACTCCATGTACGACCGCGCGGTGGCCGACGAGAACTACCTGCGCGGCGTCCAGGTGTCGGCCGCGGACGGCACGGTCACCTTCACCAGCGTCTTCCCGGCCTGCTACTCCGGGCGCTGGCCGCACATCCACTTCGAGGTCTACACGAGCGTGGACGAGGCCACGGCAGCCGGACAGATCCTGTCGACCAGTCAGCTCGCCCTGCCGGAGGACACCTGCTCCACGGTCTACGCCACCAGCGGCTACGAGCAGAGCGTCAGCAACCTGAGCCGCGTCTCGCTGACCCGGGACAACGTCTTCGGCGACGACGGCGGGGTCTCGCAGCTGGCCACGTTGACCGGCGACGTGCCCGGCGGATACACGGCGGCGCTCACCGTCGGCCTCTGAGCCGACCGAGGTCAGCCGACGGCGACCGACTCCGCCAGCTCGGACTCGAGGCCGTCGTCCGCGCGGTCGTGCACGGGGCGTGCCCCGGGCAGGTGAACGGGGGCCGCTGCCACGGCGACGGCGGCCCGACGGCGTTCGATGAGCGCGGCGAGCCCGACCAGGAGGAGTCCTGCGGCGAGCCAGGCGAACAGGATCACGACGTCGCGCCCGATGCCGAGGCCCGGGAAGTACTCGAGGGTGCGACCGGCCTCGACCAGCCCGGAGCCGATCCAGAAGGAATGCAGGGACGCGAAGAAGCCCGGCTGCAACTCGGGCGCGAAGACGCCGCCGGAACTGGTGAAGTTCAGCATCACGAACAGGAGGACGAGCGTCCCCGTCGTCCAACGCCCCAGGAAGGTGTGCAGGCCGACACCGATCAGGATGACTGCGCCGGCGTACACCCAGGCGAGCACCCCGATGGCTCCGGCGGAGTCGGGTAGTGCGCCGTAGACCGGGCCGCCGATGACCGTGGTGAGTGCCGCGATCACGGCCGCGGCGGCGACCGCCAGCAGAGCGCGCGTCCGCATGCGCAGGCGGGCGCCGGCCGCGCCGATCGCGATGGCGCCGCTGTAGGCACCGACGGTCAGCGCGACCAGGTAGAAGAAGATGCCCTGCCCGGTCGGGTCGGTGTCGTCGGCCGGGGCCACGTCCTCGACCCGGAGCGGCAGGCCCTGCGCGAGGGCGACCGGCGCGAGCATCCGCTGGACGGTCACCGCCGTGGTGTCGGAGGCAGCACTGGCGATGAGCATCGACGGGGACCTCGGGTCGGGCACGTAGGCGCCGGAGATCTCGCGGTGGGCGAGTGCATCGCGGGCCTCGCCGACGGTGGGGACCGTACGCACGGTGGCACGGTCACCGAGCCCGTCCTGGACGGACTGGGCGAGGACGGCGACCCCGGGGCCGGCGCCGACGACGTCCAGCCGCAGGCCCTGGGGTTCCGGCTGGTGGAAGGCGCCGAGATACGCCAGTGCCATCCCGGTCGCGAGGAGGATCGGCACCGCCAGGTGGCCCAGCACGTGGCGGAGGACGGTGCGCGTCGACACGGTGTCGGCGTGAGCGCTCATGGGATTCCTTCAAAGTTGTAAACTGCAACCCAACTGGTTGTAGCTTACAACTTCTGGATCGGGAGGATGCTGTGTCCCGGGACACCGCTGCGAACACCCCTGAGGACACCGCCGCGGATGTGCAGCGCGAGCTCACCGTCTTCGCCAGGCGGGTCCGCGCGCAGGGCGGGCGGCTGCATCCCGAGCTGCCGTTCGTGGCGCACTCGATGCTGAGCCAGATCGCGGCCGTCCCCGGGTGCCGGTCCGTCGACCTCGTGCACGTGTACCGGCTGGACAAGTCGACCGTGAGCCGGCAGGTGGCCGACCTCGAGCGACGCGGTCTCGTGGACCGCGTCGCCGGCCCGGAGGGCGGGCGTCCTCAGGTGCTGCAGGTGACGCCGGCCGGAGCGGATCTGCTGGCGGAGGCCGCACGCCTCCAGCGCGAGGAACTCGACAGCCGGCTGGTCGACTGGAGCGAGGCCGAGGTAGGGGAGTTCGCCCGGCTCCTGCGCCGGTACAACGGCGACTGATCGCCGCACGAGGCTCGACGACGTCCGAGCGCTGCTACGCCGCCATCCGACCCGACGATTCCCGCGTCGGCCCGGATGACCGGCGGGCGTGCTCCGGTGTGGACGAACCGGCACCGAGCCGCTGCGCCGGGAAGAGCCGGTCGCGCAGCCGGAGCGCCGGTCGCTCGACCACGACCGTCGCGAGCACCCCGGTGCCGATCGCCACGCCGTACTTCACCAGTTGGGCCAGCGGTGTGGTCGATGCGTAATCCAGGCCCGGGAGCCACCCCAGAACCGACTCCGCGGCGAAGACGTGCCAGATGTAGATCCCGTAGGAGTACCGGCCCAGCGCGGCCAGGGGACGGCTGATCCAGCCGGCACGTGGCACCCACGCCGCCCCGTACAGCAACAGGAGAAAGGCCGCACCGGTCAGGTACGCGACCGTGTAGCCCAGCGTGCTCCCCAGTGTGCCGCTCTTGCCGACGTCGGCGAGGAACCAGACTCCGGCCGCCGTTGCCGCCGCCCACAGCCAGCGCCGCCGCACGAGCC
This sequence comes from Blastococcus sp., assembly GCA_025963345.1. Classification (GTDB taxonomy): domain Bacteria; phylum Actinomycetota; class Actinomycetes; order Mycobacteriales; family Geodermatophilaceae; genus Blastococcus_B. The sequence continues at coordinate 4,918 of JAOPUS010000406.1, forward strand.
GCTCGAAGGTCGCCGGGGCGTGCACCCGCAGGACGGCGAGCAGGACGCCGGCCGCCAGCGAGTCCATCCGGAAGTGGGTGCGCCACTGCAGCCGCACGTCGCTCACGCCGGCCGCGACGCCGATGCCGCGCAGTGCCAGCGACGCGACCAGCACCCCGACGAGCACGCCGACGAGCACGCGCAGGCAGGTCCGGCGGCGGGCGACGAGCGGAAAGAGGACGGCCAGCAGGAGATAGAAGTGCTCCTCGACCGCGAGCGACCACAGGTGCGCCAGCGACGTCCCCGTGTAGTTCTGTACGTGGAGGGCGTTCTGCCAGAGGTAGGACCCCACCGGTTCGGTGCCGAGAATCGCGTGGACGGCGAGGAAGACGTAGAGCACCGGCCAGAGCCGCAGCAGGCGCCGCGCGGTGAACCGCCGGCCGTCGAAGCTGCCCGTCCGCGATCGCTCCCGCAGGACGAGCTGGCCCATCAGGAAGCCGCTGAGGACGAAGAACAGGTCGACGCCCGCCCAGCCGAAGACGTGCCCGGGCCACTGCAGCGCGTCGAGCACCGGGTTGCCGCTCGGTTGCCGGCTGAAGTGCCAGCCCAGCGCCAGGACGATCGCGACACCGCGGACGACGTCGAGATCGAGTCTCCGGGAGCCCGCGGGAGGGGCGCCTTCCTGTCGTTGGGCGTGCAGGACCGGAAGGGAGTTCGGGGAAGGCATTGATGAACCAGCCTAGGAGAGGTCCGGCGGTCCGGCCTCCCGATCGGCATCTCACCCGGGTGGCTCCGCTCACTCCGGTGACCCAGACCTCACTCCTGGGGGTGAGGAACGAGGACGGTCGGATTCCCGGTGGACTCAACTTGAGCGCTCGACCTGCCGATCACCCGGTCAGGTGACGAATGGCTCTGCCGTTCGCGCTGCTTGTCGCCGGTGAGGAGGAGAGGTCGTGGCCGAACAGTCCGTGCTCGTCGTCGAGGACACCGACGAGATCCGTGAGCTCGTCACCACGGTGCTGCGGCGGGCCGGTTTCGACGTCCGTGAGGCCAGTTCCGGGGCTGCCTGCCTGGAAGAGGTCCGTCGTGACGCACCCGACCTCATCGTGCTCGACCTGGGACTTCCGGACGCCGACGGCACCGAGGTGTGCCGCCAGATCCGCGCCGAGACCCAGTGCTACGTCCTCATGCTCACCGCGCGCGCCGAGGAGGTCGATCTGCTGATCGGTCTCGCCGTCGGCGCCGACGGTTACATGGCCAAGCCGTTCTCCCCGCGCGAGCTCGTGGCGCGGGTGCAGGCGATGCTGCGCTTCCCCCGCCAGGTCCAGGTTGCCCAGCCGGCCGCCCAGGCGGCGGAGTCGGTCCGCCGGCTCGCCGAGCTCGAGGTGGACGAGGAGAGCCGCGAGGTGCGGGTGGACGGCGCCGTCGTCGACCTGACCCGCACCGAGTTCGACCTGCTTGCCGCGCTGGCCTCCCGGCCCGGTCGCGTGCTGCAGCGGGAGACCCTGCTGCGCGAGGTCTGGCAGACCGACTGGGAGGGCAACCTCCGGCTGGTCGAGGCCCACATGTCGAACCTGCGCCGCAAGCTCGTGGCGGCAGGGCTGAACTCCCCGGAGATCCGCACCGTGCGTGGAGTCGGTTACCGGCTCGTCGCCGCCTGAAAGAGGACCCCTCTGCCCCCCACCACTCGCAGGCTCGCGGCGGGCCCCTGCACAGGGGCCACGGAGTCAGGCCGAAGGCAGTGCCTGACCGGCGAGCGCGCCGCGGCTCGTGCCGAGCCGCGCGCAGAGATCCACCAGCGCCACCAACCGTCCGTGCGTGACCATCCCGCGTCGGGCGTCCCGCGCGATGGCGTGGCTCACGAAGGCGACCTCGGCGTGCCCGAGCCGCTCGCCGGCCGCAGCAAGGGCGTCGGCGGCCACCGCGACTGCCGCGGCGTCTCCCGCCTGAGCGCTGATCGCGATCGTCGACAGGCGGTGCGGGAGCCCGCTGAGGAACATCTCCTCCGCCTGCGGCCCGCTCTCCTGCGCCGGTAGTGCGGCGGAGTTCTCCCGGGCGTGTGCGGAAGGAGCCGTCGGAGCGAGTCCGCGCATCACGTCGACGAACAGCCGGGGGTCCACCGGCTTGGCCAGGCAGGCCAGTGCTCCGGCGGCCGCGGCGAGGGCGCGGGTCTGGTGCGTGCGGCGGGACGCCACGACGAGGAAGCGGGCCGAGGAGCCCTGCTCCCGGAGGCGGCGCATGAGGGTCGCCCCGTGGCCGTTGCGCATGACCATGTCGGTGACCACGAGGTCGGGCTCGGTGAGGGCGGCCAGCCGCAGTGCGTCCTCGGTGCCGACCGCCTGATGGACCCGCCAGCCGCCGAGGTGCAGCAGCATGGTGATCCGGGCGCGGGCGGCGAACGAGTCGTCGACCACGAGCGCGGTCAGCACGGACGGTGCACCGGCCGACCCGGGGGCGACGGGGAGACCGTCGTGCTGCATGTCGGTCCTCCGTTCTGGATGTGTCGGTCGGGTGGGGCCGGCTCAGCCGGCGAGGGCCAGTGCCTGCAGTTCGACGACCCGGGCGTGGGCCATGACGCCCCGGCGGGCGTCGGCGGCGATGGCCCGGCAGATCGAGGCCACCTCCGGATGCCCCAGCTGACCGCTGGTGCCGGCGAGGGTGTGCGCCGCCGAGACGACGGCCGGCGCGTTCCCCGAGGTCGTGCTCCGCGCGATCGCCGAGAGGCGGCCGGGCAGGGCGCTGACGTACATCTCCTGGAGCCGGTCCATCAGATCGGCGTCCAGGTCCTCGTCGTGCAGGTCGTCCACCTCGTGGGCGGCCCCGAGTTCACCCTGCGCAGCCAGCCCCGTGGTCCGGCTGCGCAGGAAGTCGAGAAGGATGCCGGCCTCGACCGGCTTGGCCAGGCAGGCCATCGCCCCGGCGGTGACCGACTCGGCACGCACGGCGTCCGTGGGGTCGGACGTGACCACCAGGAACCGTGCGCGGGAGCCGTTGCGCCGCATCCGGCGGAGCATCGCGGGGCCGTTCTCCCCGGGCATCGACACGTCGGTGACGACGAGGTCGAAGTCGACGACGGCGGCCTGGCGGAGCGCGTCCTCGGCGTCGGCGGCCTCGCGGACCTGCCAGCCGCCGAGGCGGAGGAGGCCGGCGACGCGGCGGCGGGCGTCGGACTCGTCGTCGACGATCAGGGCGGTCAGCATGAGAGGTACCCCGAGATCGTGGACTGGGCCGTCCAGCCGTAGCTGGTGAGCGTCGAGACGGACAGTCGCGGCTGGTAGACGAGGTTGTCGGCGTCCACGGTGGCGCTGGTGGAGAGCGTGCCGGCGGCGGTCTGGGCCATCGGGTAGCTGGTCCCGTCGGCCAGGTGTGCGGTCACGAGGTACCCGCTCACGCCGCGGGATGCGCTGGCCGGCCAGGAGGCCGACACGGCGAGGTCCGTGTTCTTCGTGGTCGTGGTCGTCGTGGTCTCGTTCCAGCCCGGGCCGGCCACCGTGGTCGTCGCGCTGCTCTGGACGTTGCTCGAGCTGGCTGCGCTGATCGACGTCGAGCTGTAGGCGGTCTGGGTCTGGGCCCCGGTGGTGGGGTCGGTCCGCACGGTCCGTCTGACCACGGTCGTCGTGGTGGTGCACGAGTCGTTGACCGTCAGCCGGGCGGGGGCCGCGACGGTCGTGGTGACGATCGTGGTGGACACCGTGGCGGAGTCGGCGTACGAGGCCCAGGCGGGAACGCTGGCGCCGGCGATGACAGCGACGGTGAGGACGCTCAGGATCAGGATGCGTCGGATGCCGAACATGACCAGGTCTCCTCACGTGGGTCGTGGTGCGTGGGTGGCGCGGGATGGTGCGGGATTCGCTCAGAAGCCGGCGGTCAGCACTGGAAGGCGACCGTGCGGGGCGATTCCTTCGACCAGCCGTAGTTGGTCTGGGTGGTCAGCGAGTACTGGATGGAGTACGCGGTGACGTAGTACGGGTCGATCGCGGCGCTCCAGCTGGTGGCTGTCGCGCCGAGCTGCACGGTCTGGACGAACCCGTCGCTGAAGTACACCGAGACGAGGTAGCCGGAGACTCGCGCCGACGTGCTCTTCACCCAGGTCGCGGACATGGTCGACGGCGTGCCGCAGGTGAGCTTCCCGACGACGCTGCCCGGGGCGGCGACCGTGGTGGTGCTGATCGTCGTCTTGACCGCGACCGCCTCCGAGAAGGTGGCGGAGGCCGGGACACTGGCGCCGAGGACGACGGCGACGGTGAGGCCCACCAGGATGAGACCGCGGCGGATGCCGTTCATGTCTCGTCCTCCTCGTCGCGGGCGGGGCGCCAGATGGTGAGCAGGAGCCAGCCCACCAGGAGGGCCGGGGCGCCGTAGAGCAGTGCCTGCGTGACCACCGGGGCGCGCAGGGCCTGGATCAGGTGGCCGAGCTCCGGGATGACCGCACGCACCTGGTAGGCGGTGTCGCCTTCCAGCGTCGCCGTCCACGGGTCGGTCGCCTGGTTGGCGTCGCCCTTGGTCTGGACGCTGACGGTGCCGTCCGGAGCCGTCTGCACCGAGATGACCCGGTGGGTGATGAGGCTGTGGTCCTCGATCGGGCGGTGGTAGGTGATCACCATGCCCTCGGTGACCTCGGAGACCGCGACCGGCGTGACGATGGTGACGTCACCGGGGTTGATCTCC
>JAOPUS010000007.1 GCA_025963345.1 Blastococcus sp.
GGCCTCGCCCTGGCGGTGCACCGGCCCGACGTCGCCGCCGCGGCGCTGGATGCGGTGCCGGGACTGGCCTCAGTGCCTCCGGGCCGCGTGCTGGCCGCGGACATCGCACAGTTCGCCGGCGACTACCGGGCGGCCGCGGCCGGCTACCGGAAGGCCGCCCGGGAGGAGCCGCTCTGGGACACCACGGCCCGGCTGGCGGCGCTGGCGGTCGCGACCGGCGCGTGCGACGAGGCCGACGCCCTGTACGCCGCGGCCGAGGACGACATCACCGCCAAGCAGATGCGCGCTTTTGCCTGGGTCCGCGTGCAGCGCGCCGACCTCGCGCTGGCGCTGGGCGACCTCGACCGGGCCGGCCGGTTGCTCGCCGACGCCGGGCGCGCCTATCCGGACTGGTGGTACGTCGCAGCCCACCGCGCCGCCCTGGACGCCGTGTCGGGCCGGCCGGAGCGGGCGGTGGCCGGGTACCGGAGCGTCCTGGCCGACGTCGACCGGCCGGAGTTCCGGGAAGCCCTCGGCACCGTCCTGCAGGCCACCGGCGACACCGACGGCGCGGCCGCGTGCCACGCGGCGGCCCTGTCGGCCTACCTCGCCTCGGTCGCCCGGGGCGAGGTCCACTACCTCCACCACCTGGCTGCCTTCCACGCCGACGTCCGCGCACACGCCGGGGCGGCTGTCGCCTGGGCGCGACAGGACGCGGAGCTGCACCGCAGCGGCACGACGCTGTCACTGCTGGCCTGGTGCCTGCACCGGGCCGGCCGCCGCGACGAGGCGCTGGCCGTGGTCGAGGAGGCGTTCGCGCTCGGCGCCGGAGATCCGCGGCTGCAGTCGCGGGCCCGCGAGATCCGAAAGGGTGGACAGACATGACGATCACCGACACCGGCCGGCCGGCGGACCTCGTTCTGGAGGGCGGTGGCGTCAAGGGCCTGGGCACCGCGGGCGCCGTCATGGGCCTGCTCGACGCCGGGTGGACCTTTCCTCGCGTCGCCGGAACCTCGGTGGGCGCCCTGGCCGCCGCCTTCGCCGCGGCGGGCGCCGACTCCGCCACCTTCGGCGACGTGCTCCGCCGCCTGGACCTCCGGCGGATCCCCGACCGTCGCGTCCCCCTGCCGCTGATCAGCGAAGGCGTCTCGCTGTTCGTGGGGCGCGGCGCCTACGCCGGGGACTGGATCCACCAATGGCTCACCCGCGAGCTCGAGGGGCTCGGCGTCCGCACCTTCGCCGACCTCCGCCGCGACGACCCGGGCGCCGACCCGGCACTGAGCACCCCCGACCACCGCTACAAGCTGGTCGTCATGGCCACCGACGTCACCAACGGCCGGCTGCTGCGGCTGCCGTGGGACTACCCGCGGTTCGGCCTGGACCCCGACGAGCAGCTCGTCGCCGACGCCGTCCGGATGTCGCTGTCGATCCCGTTCTACTTCGAGCCCCGCACCCTGCGGAACCCGGTCACCGGCGACGAGGCGACGATCGTCGACGGCGGGGTGCTCTCCAACTTCGCCATCGAGATCTTCGATCGCACCGACGGCCTCGAGCCGCGCTGGCCCACCTTCGGCGTCCGGCTGCTGCCCGACCTGCCGGCCGGACTCGGCGACCTCGTGCCGTTCTTCGGACTGCCGATGTTCCCGCCGGTCCGGCTGCTCGAGCAGGTGGTGGCCACCGCCCTGGTGGGGCGGGACCAGACGCACCTGGAACGGCCGGGCGTGCGGGAACGGACGATGGCGGTCGACACCCGGGGGACGTCGATCACCGAGTTCGGGATCGGCGCCGAGAAGCGCCGCGCGCTCATCGGCCGGGGCAGGCAGGCCGCCCGGGAGTTCCTCCGCAACCGGGAGCAGCAGCTCGTCGGTAGCTGAGCGGGTCAGGCGTCGCGGCGCACCCAGGTGGGGGTGGAGACGTCGCGGCCGCGCAGCTCCACCTCGCCGTCGCGCACCCAGTGCGCGCGCTCGTCCGGATCGGCCGCGAGCACGGTCGCCTCGCTGGCCACCGCCCGGCCGGGGTGCTCCTTCGCCAGCTCGGTGAGCCGGGCCGCCTCGTTCACCGGGTCGCCGATCACCGTGTACTCCAGCCGGCTGGCCGCGCCCACCTGCCCGGCCCACACCCGCCCGCAGGCGATGCCCACCCCGACGTCCACCTCGCCGGCGGCACGGACGGCGTCGCCGATGCGGCGGGCCGCCCGGAGTGCGGCGCCGGCCGCGTCCGCGTGATCGGTCGGTGCGCCGAAGACGCAGAGCGCGGCGTCGCCCTCGAACTTGTTGACCAGACCGCCCTCCTCCTCGATCGTCTCGACGACGACCTGGAAGAAGCGGTTGAGCAGGCCCACCATCTCCTCCGGGCCGGTCCGCCGGACCAGCGACGTCGAGCCGGCGATGTCGACGAACAGCGCGGCGACGGTGCGCTCCTCCCCGCCCAGGGAGACCCCGGTGGCGAGGGCCCGGTCGGCGACCGTCGTCCCCACGTGGCGGCCGAACAGGTCGCGCAACCGCTCCCGTTCGGCGAGCCCGGCCGCCATGGTGTTGACCCCCTCCTGGAGGAGCCCGATCTCCCCGGCGTCGTCGACGACGACGCTGACCTCGTAGTCGCCGCGCCCGACCCGGCCGACGGCCTGCCGGAGGTCGCGCAGCGGCTGCCCGACGGCGCGGGCGATGAGCAGCGTGGCCAGACCGCCGACCAGCAGGGCGACGACGACGAGGAAGACGACCGTGGTCTCCCCCGGCCCGCCAGGATTGCTCGGGTCCAGGAACAGCAGGACGACGCCGAGCATCGGCACCGCGCTGGTGAGACCCCAGGTGAGCAGCAGACGCGGCCGGACGCCGAGCGTGAGCGCACCCGCGGGCGGGTGGGCGGCCAGGGCGATCGCCGTGACGGTGCGTGCGGCACGGGCGACCAGAAGATAGGTGACCCCGGCGGTCGCGATGCCGCCGAGCAGCGTGGCGATCCCGGTCCGCAGTCCCACCCGCGCATCGGGGAAGGCGACGGCGGAGACGATCCCGATGAGGACGGCGCCGACCAGCCAGACGATGCCGGCGATCAGGGCGGTGTCCACCGGGAGCCGGAGCGCGTAGGCGGCTTCGGCGCTGGTGGGTTCGCGGCCGGCCATCAGCCACCGGTTGGTGACCCGCTGGCGGCGCAATCCGACGAGCGTGGCCGTGGGCAGCGCCGCCACGAGGTAGCCGGCGGCGGCGAGGAGGACGGCCGTGCGGCCCTCGTCACCGCCGCCGCCGGAGACGCCGACGAGGAGCATCGTGACGGTCGCGACCCCGACGAGGTTTGCGACGAGGACCAGCAGCACGATCGCCGGGACCGCGCCGCGTCCGCTCGGCGCCCAGGAGGCCCAGGTGCCGTCGCGGCGGACCGTCTCCGGTCCGGTCGTCCCGTCGGCGGTCATGCCCGGCGCAACGACGGACGAGGCCGGCCGGACACGGCCGGGCTCGCCATCGGAATCACTGCGTCATGATCGCCGAGCGGCGGCACCGGCGCCCGCCCGGCGGGCAGGTGTCGCCCGGATGAGTGTTCGCAGAGCGCACGACACGGGCTAGGGTGGCCTCATGGCGGACGAGCCGGCTCGCACCGACACCCTCCAGTCGCTGGAGCGCGGCCTCGGCGTCCTGCAGGTCTTCTCCAAGGATCACGCGCGGCTCACCCTGAGCGACGTCGCGCGCCTGGCCGGGATCACCCGTGCCACTGCCCGGCGCATCCTGCTCACGCTCGAGCACCTGGGCTACGTGCGAGCCGATGGGCGACTGTTCTCCCTCACCCCGCGGGTGCTGTCCCTCGGGTTCGGGTACCTGTCCTCGCTGAACCTCTGGGAGATCGCCCAGCCGTTCATGGAGCGACTGGTCGAGGAGACCCACGAGTCGTGCTCGGCCGCGACGCTGGACCTGCCCGACATTGTCTACGTCGCCCGCGTGCCCACCCGCCGGATCATGACCATCGCGCTGGGCATCGGCTCACGCCTGCCGGTGCACTCGACCTCGATGGGCCGGGTGCTGCTCGCCGACCTCCCGGACGCGGAGCTCGACGCCTTCCTCGCGACGGGGCCGTTCGAGCCCTGCACGGAGCGCACCACCACCGACCCGGAGGAGCTGCGGACGGCGGTCCGGCGGGTGCGCGAGCAGGGCTGGTCGATGGTCGACCAGGAGCTGGAGATGGGCCTTCGCTCGATCTCGGCCCCGATCCGCGGTGCCGACGGCCGGACGATCGCGGCGCTCAACCTTGCCGCCGCAGCACCTCGGGTCGGGCTGGACGAGCTGCGCGGGCAGTTCCTCCCGGCCCTGCTGACGACGGCGGAGCAGATCTCGACCGCCTTCACGCACAGCGGCAAGCGGTAGTTCAGGAGGCGGGCAGGCTCGCCAGGATGCCGAACGAGCGACCGCGGTAGAGCAGCGGCTCGACGTCGGAGGCCTCCGCATGGACGACGTGGCCGATCGCGATCAGGTGGTCGCCACCGGGCAGCAGGTCCTCCAGCCGGCACATGACCCAGCTCGCCGCACCCGCCAGGCGGGGCACGCCGTACTCCAGCGTCCAGGACACCCCGTCGAACGGGTCCGACCCCGCGCGGGCGAACGTCCTCGCCAGATCCTGCTGACCGCTGGCGAGCACGTTGATCGCGTACGCCCCTGCGTCCCGCAGCAGGGCGAGCAGCTCGGACTTGGCGTCGACCGCGGTGAGCACCAGCGGGGGCGACATCGAGAGGGTGCTGAAGGTGCTCACCGTCGTCCCGTGCGGTCGCCCGTCCAGGAAGCTGGTCACCACCGCGACCGGGGTGCACACCGAGCCCAGTGCGTCGCGGAAGGCGGACGGGGCGATGCTCCCCCGCCCCTCGAACCCCGCGGACGCAGGGTTCACGACCGGCCCCCGGGAGCTCCGTCCGGAACCGGGTGCCCGTGCCCGGGACCGGGGTCGCGCGGCGGGACGCCGGTGTTCATCACCTCGAGGATGGTGTGGGCGTCGAGGTCCCGGCCGCTCAGACGGGCACAGACCCGGCCGTTGAAGAAGACCACGACCTCGTCGCAGACCGCCGCGAGCTCGCGCGGGTCCGAGGAGGACACCAGCTGCACCGCACCGCGGTCGGCGAGCTCCCGCAGCAGGTTGTAGATCTCGGCCTTGGCGCCGACGTCGATGCCGCGGGTGGGGTCGTCGAGCAGCAGCACCGACGGCGCGGCCTCCAGCCACTTGGCGAAGACCACCTTCTGCTGGTTGCCGCCCGACAGCATGCCGACCTCCTGGTCGACCGACGGCGTCTTGATGCCCAGCCGCTTCACGTGCTCGGCCGCCCGTTCCCGGATGCGGCCGGCCCGGAGGAACATCCCGTCCCGGCGCAGCGCCACGGAGCTGACCTGGCCGACGTTGTCCCAGATGGGCTTGTCGAGCATGACCCCGTAGCGCTTGCGGTCACCGGAGACGATGGCGACGCCCTGGCTGATGGCGCCGCGCAGGTTGTTCTTCAGCGGCTCGCCGCCGGGCAGCACGATCCGGCCGCGGTCCGGGCGCAGGACCCCGGAGGCGACGCTCAGGACGGCCCGGTGGCCGGCTCCGGCCACGCCGGCGAGCCCGACGATCCGGCCGCACGGGACCGTCAGGTCGACGTCCTCGAGCTCGCCCCCGACGGTGACGTTCTCCAGCCGCAGGGCCGGCGTCGAGGGATCGAAGGACATGTCGCCCTGGTGCGAGCGCTCCTCGACGATGGCGGCGACCTTGTCGCCCAGCATGTGCTGGACGATCCGGTCGACGGTCAGGCTGCGTGCGGGCACCGAGGGGACGGCCACCCGCCCGTCGCGCATGATCGTCACCTCGTCGCAGACGGCCAGGACGTCCTCGAGGTGGTGCGTGACGTAGACGACGGCGACCTCGCGCTTGCGCAGTGTCCGCAGGACGTCGTGCAGCCGCTCGGTCTCCCGGGCGTGCAGCGCCGACGTCGGCTCGTCGAGGATGAGCACCTGCGGGTTCGTGATGAGTGCGCGGGCGATCTCGAGCAGCTGCCGCTGGTCCAGCGGCAGCTGCTCGACCGGCTGCTCGAGCCCGACGTCCAGTCCGAGTTCGTCGAGCACCGGCCGGGCCAGTTCGGCCATCCGGCGGCGGTCCACCAGCCCGGCGCGCAGCGGTTCGCGCATCGGGAACAGGTTGGACAGCACGTCCAGGTCGGGGAACAGGCTGAGTTCCTGGGAGACCACCGCGATGCCGTTGTCCACGGCGTCCGCGGTGTTGGTGATCCTGAGCTCGCGCCCGCCGAGGCGCAGGACACCCGCATCGGGTGTGACGGCTCCGACGAGCACCTTGACCAGGGTCGACTTGCCCGCCCCGTTCTCACCCAGGAGCGCATGCACGCTCCCGGGAAGGACGGTCAGATCGACTCCGGCCAGGGCGACGACGCCGCCATAGGCCTTACGGATGCCCTGCGCCTCTAGCATCGCGTCAGTTCGCCTCTGCCAGGTCCTTGAGCGGCGGGTTGGCGATCTGCTCGTCGATCTTGTCCTTGTACCACTGGAGCTTGGCGTCGCTGGACTTCTGGCGAGCGATGATCTCGTCGACGTTGTCCTTGGTGACGAGCTCGGCAGTGCTCACCCACCAGCCCTTGAAGAGGTCTGTCTCGCCGAGCGCGTTCTCGATCAGCAGCCGGGTGGCCAGGTAGCCCTTGAGGAAGTGCTCGGGGTCGGCACACGCGAAGTTCGTGCCGTCCTTCACCGCCTGCAGACCGGTCTCGTTCAGGTCGAAGGCACCGGTCAGGTACTTGTTGCCACTGTCCCGGTTGATCTTCGCGAGGGATGCGTTGGCGGCGTCACCGGAGTCCATGAACACCGAGGCGTCGGAGTTGGCCGACACCAGGTTGCTCCAGGCACTGAAGTTGCCCGTCGGGTCCGGCGCGCTGGCCACCGGGCCCACGACCTCGAAGCCCGGCAACTTCTCCTGGAACGCCTGCGCCATGCCCTTCGCCCGGTTGTCGAGCGTCGGGACACCGGGGATCGGGCTGGCCACGACGGCCTTGCCGGTCGTGGTGCCGGCCGCCTGCAGCTGGGCGATCGCGTCGCCCGCCAACAGCGCGCCGGCCGCGATGTTGTCGTTGCCGATGTAGGCCTCGACCTTGGAACCCGGCAGCGGCGGCGTGTCCACGGCGAGCACCGGGACGCCCGCATCCACGGCCCGCGCCTCGGGGCGGGTCAGGAGGTCGGGGGTCAGCGTCTCGATCGCGATGCCGTCGGTGGCCGTGCGCATCGCGTCCTCGAACAGCTTGACCTGGGCGGGACCGTCGAGCTTGGTCGGGGCGAGCACCTGGACGTCGACGCCGAGCTCGTCGCCGGCCGCCGTCGCGCCGGCCATCATCTCCTGGGCGAAGTTCTGGCTGCCGTCGGCGGCGATGAAGGCGATCTTGAGGTCGGCCGCGTTCTTCCCGCCACCACCACCGCCCCCGTCGTCGCTGTTGCTGCCGCAGGCAGCGACGAGCACGACCATGGCGCCGGCGACCAGCACGCGGGATCCGCGCGCCACGCCACGGGAGCGCACGGTCATCGATGAACGTGTACGCACGATGTTCCTCCTGGATCGATGGACAGGGTGTGAACGCCCTAGACGACATGCACCTGCGCCCGCCTAGGCGACTGGGAGGGCCCCGCTGACTGACCGGGGCTCCTGGGGGCCGACTGCGCTAGAGGCGGGGACCTCGCGCGGTCGCCTGGCGCCGACGGCGCCGGACGTAGCTGTCGAGCGAGACGGCGCCGAGGATCACCGCGCCGAGGGCGAACTGGTTCCAGTTGATCGGCACGCTGAAGTACGCCAGGCCACTGGCCACGACGCCGAGCAGGACCGACCCCAGCGCGGCGCCGACGATGGTCGCGCGGCCACCGGCCAGCGAGGTGCCACCGATCACCGCGGCGGCGATCGCCTGCAGCTCGTACCCGGTCCCGGTGTTGGGGTCGGCCGCCCCGAGGTAGCCGATGGTGAGCACGCCGGCCAGGCCGCCGAGCACCCCGGTGAGGATGAAGGCCTGCATGCGGACCCGGTTGACCGGGATCCCGCTGAAGGCGGCGGCGTCGGGGTTGGAGCCGATCGCGCGGACGCGGTAGCCGAACGGCGTCGACCGCAGCACGACCGTCAGGAGGGCGGCCACCACGATGAGGACGATGCCGGTGACCGGCACCCCGGCGACGTCCCCGGTGAAGACCTGGGAGAACGAGTCCTCCAGCGGCGGCCCGAGCACCTGGGTGCCCTCACTGAGGGCCAGGGTGAGTCCGCGGTACATCGCGAGCGTGGCAAGGGTGGCCACGATGGACGGCAGCCCGAAGTACTGGATGAGCAGGGCGTTGAACAACCCGAGCAGGCCGCCGGCGACGATGGCGAGCAGGGCGCTCAGCCACGAGTTGAAGCCGTCCTGCACGAGCATCGCGCAGACCAGCGCGGTGAGCGCGTAGGTCGAGCCGACCGACAGGTCGAGCTCGCGCATGGCCAGCAGGAAGGCCATGCCGCAGGCGAGGATGCCGATGTAGGTGGCCGAGTTGAGGATCGACATCAACTGGTCGAACTGCAGGAACCGCGGATAGAAGGCGCCGATCAGCAGCACCAGGGCGATCGTCGCGACGAGTACGCCGAGGTACTCCTGCGCCAGCAGCGTGCGCCCGAAGCGGCGCAGGCCGCTGCCGCCACCCTGCGGCTGCCGCCCCGCGGGGGGCTGGGCATTCTCGTCCGCGGTCGTCGCGGGCGCCGTCGCCTCGCTCATGCCTGCACCGTCACTGTCTCGCACACGTTGGTGTCGTGCTCCTCGTCCTGGTGGATCTCGTGCTGGTGGCCCGTGGTGGCTGGCCGAACACGACGAGCTGACGGCCGACAGGGACATCCGCACCGGCTGGCTCTCCCGCCCCGCCCTGGCGTCGCGACGTAGGTCCCGACGCCTGCGAGAGGGATCTGGGACGGTCCGGGGACGGACTGCTGCGACCCGTTCGGAGCCACCCGCAGCCTCCCCAGTTGTTCGGACAGCGAACAGATGTTCGTGATGCGGGTAACTTTCAGTCAGCGTGAGTGTGTTGTCAAGAACACACGCAATGGACGTCGTCGACAGAAGGTCACAGTCCGGATACGGCGAGGACATGGCCTTGAGGAGTCGAACCAGGGCTGTTTACTGTGCGCACATCGCACTCGTGTGCTTGATGCGAACGACAAGGGAGTCCTCGATGACGCGGTACGTCCTGGTTCACGGCGCATTCGCCGGCGGCTGGTGCTGGGAGCCGGTGGTGGCCGAGCTGGAGCGTCGCGGGCACTCCGTGCAAGCTCCTGACCTGCCGGGATCCGGCAAGGACGCCACCCCGATCGAGGACGTCACGCTCGACGCCTACGCGGCCCGGGTGTGCGAGACGCTGGCGGCGGACGACGAGCCCGCCGTCCTCGTCGGCCACAGCATGGGCGGCGTGGTCATCACGCAGGCGGCGGCCCGGTGCCCCGAGCGGATCACCCGGCTGGTCTACGTCGCCGCCTTCCTCCCCCGGGACGGCCAGAGCCTCAAGGGACTCACCGAACTGCCGGAAGGGCTCGACGACGGCGTCCAGGCGAACATGACCGTGACCGGCGAGCCGCCGGTGGCCGACATGTCGCCGACCGCCGCCCGCGAGGTCTTCTACGGGACGTGCGACGACGAGCAGGCGGCGTGGGCACTGAGCCACCTGGGCCGTCAGCCGGTGATCCCGTTCGTGACGCCGGTGTCCCTCGGCACGGCGGTGGACGACCTCCCGCGCAGTTACGTCCTCTGCACCGCCGACCGCGCCATCCCCCCGGCCCTGCAGCGCCGGATGATCGATGAGAGCCCGTGCAAGGAGGTCATCGAACTGCCCGTCGACCACTCGCCCTGGATCTCCGCGACCGTGGCCCTCGCCGACGCCCTCGAGCGCTGAACTCGTGCGCTGAGCTCAGGCACCGGTCTCGAGCAGGGTCCGCAGCTCGGCGAGGTCCTTCCGGTTGGCCCGGCGGATCGCCCCGGCCATGAACGGCCCGACCAGCACCGAGAAGCCGGCGGGCCGGCCACGGTTGCGCAGTGTCATCCGGGTGGCGCCGGCGTCGAGCGATTCCCAGGTGTAGGTGGTCTCCATGGGGAACGGGCCGTCCGCCGTCCGCATCACCAGGCGCTCGCGCGGGACCAGCTCGGTGACCTCGTAGGTGTAGGCGAGCCGACGGCCGAGGAATCGGGCGACGAAGGCCATGCGGGAGCCCACCGCCACCGGCGGCGGCGTCTGCCACTCGACGGAGTCGATGTCGACGTACCACTCAGGGGCGTTGCCCGGGTCTCCGGCGAACGCCGCGACCACGGTCACGGGACGGCGGATCACCGTCTCGGTCAGCACGTCGACGTCCCTGCCCACGGCCACCACCTCCTGGGCGCGCATCGTCCCGCGCGCCCGGGGAGCGGTCCATGCGGCTAGATCGGGACGCGGAGCACCTGCCCGACCTGGATCTCGTTCGGGTGCCGCAGCCGGTTGGCCGCCGCGATCGTGGCGACCGTCGATCCGGTCGCCACGATCGATGGCGGTCAGGGTGTGATCGAGACCGACTGGGTGTCCAGGCGGGCGCTCGGATGACCCGGCCGTAGCCGGCCTCGAAGGCCGTCCCGAGGGCGGCGATCGCCGGCGTCCTGCCGACGAGGTCCCAGGCCTGCGGTTGTCCGAGCTGGATCCCGTAGACGTCCATCCGGACTCCGGTGAGGGCGGTGGTGTGCCGCTCCCACCGTCCCGGCGGCCCCGGGCGGCTACAAACCCGATCCGGCTCGCCGGGCCGTCAGGTGGCGCTCCCCCGCGGCGAGGACACGGGCAGCGGCCGAATGTTCTGGTTCAGGTGGAAGAGGTTGTCGGGGTCGTAGCGCCGTTTCACCTCGGCCAGGCGGCGGTAGTTGGCGCCGTAGTTGTCGGCCACCTTGTCGTAGTCGTCCGGCGAGGCGAAGTTGACGTAGCCGCCGGCCTCGGAGTGCGGCGCGATCGCTGCGTAGTAGTCGCGGACCCAGCGGGTGTTGCGCTCGTTGTCGGCCGGGTCGGGCCACATGCCGGCGATGACGGGCGCGAAGTTCGCGTCGCGGTGCCCGAACGCCGTCGCGTCAGCCGGGACGTCGTGGACCGCACCGTCGATCGGGTAGAGGTGCACCGTCGAGTTCACGGTGGGCACCTTGGGGCCGTACTCCATGTGCACCGCGATGGCCTCGTCGGTCAGTTCCCGGACGTACGCGGCCTTCCAGTAGTGCTGCAACCCGGGCGGGACCAGCCCGTCGAAGGCGCTGTTCAGCGCCGCGTACGGCATCTCGCCGATGTGCTCGGCGACCGGACGGGCCACCGCGCGGAACCCCTCGATCAGCCGCTCCCCCTCCTCGACCGGCCCCGTCCAGCACGAGACGACGGCGACGAAGGGCTCGCCCACCCGGTTCTCCGGCACGAACGGCAGCGGAGGTGCGATCTGGAACGCCGGGAAGCCGCCGTACTCGCGCGGCGCCGTCCGGATGAAGTCCCGGAAGTACTTGAGGACGGCGGCGCCGTCGGACAGCTCGAAGAACATCGGACCGCCGTAGACGGTGGTCACCGGGTGCACCCGGAAGGTGAACTCGGTGACGACGCCGAAGTTGCCGCCACCGCCGCGGAGTGCCCAGAACAGGTCGGCGTACTCGTTCTCGTCGGCGGTGATCAGAGAGCCGTCGGCGGTCACCACGCGGGCGGAGAGCAGGTTGTCGCAGGAGAGTCCGTGCGCACGGCACAGGTAGCCGATGCCGCCGCCGAGGGTCAGCCCGCCGATCCCCGTGGTGGAGATGATCCCGCCGGTGGTGGCCAGGCCGTGCGCGGCGGTGACGTCGTTGAAGCGACCCCAGGTGGTCCCCCCGCCGGCGGTCGCCGTGCGCTGCGCGTCGTCGACGTCCACGGACTGCATGGGCGAGAGGTCGGCGACGATCGCGCCCTCGGCGGTGCCGAACCCGGGCACGCTGTGCCCGCCGCCGCGCACGGCCAGGTCCATCCCCTTCTCGGCCGCAACGCGGACCACCTCGACGACGTCGTCGGCGGTGGCGCAGCGGACGATCGCGGCCGGCCGCACGTCGACCATCGCGTTGTGGACCCGCCGGGCCTCTTCGTAACGCTCGTCGCCCGGGCGGATCACTTGGCCGGCTAGTCGGTCGGCCAGCGCTCCCAGTGCCTGAGTCATAGCTGCTCCTCACTTCGGAGCACACGCACCCGCGGGTCGAGCACGCGCGCAGATGGCGGCGCCGACCGTATGGCTGGTGCCGGTGGGTGGACACGGCCGGAAGGCCCTGCCCGCCGGGCGGACCGCCGGCCCGCTCGGACGTGCGAGGACCCGGGACTGGGGCGTCCCGGGCCCGCGCGTCACACGGCCGCGGGTGCGGCCGACAGCAGTTCCTGCACGCCTGCGGTGGTGACCGTGTTCCCGCCGATCGTGAGGTGCCCGCTGGACATGTCATCGATGACCACCCACGTCAGGCCTCGCACCGGCTCACCCACCACGGCGGCGAAGGCCTCCGTGATGCGGTCCGCGATCTCCGCCTTCTGCTGCTCGGAGAGGACACCCTCCATGACCCGACAGTTGATGTACGGCATTTCGACCTCCAAGGAATCGGACTGACGGGGCCATTCGACGGCGACGCCGTGTGAGCCCGCGTGTGAGGGCGCGGCAACCCGCACGAGGCGGGACCGCGGGGGCCGTCGATCGGCCGCTGAGGTGTGAGACTGCGCGGCATGCCGAGGTACTTCCTGGAGCGCACGGTGGGCGACGTCACCCGCGCGGAGCTCGATGCCATCGCCGAGCGGTCACAGGAGATCCGCGCCGCGCGCTATCCGCAGATCACCTGGGAGCACACACACGTCGCACGCACCCCGGAGGGGCTGAAGGCGTTCTGCCTCTACGAGGCGCCCGACGCCGAGAGCGTCCAGCAGCACGCCGCCGAACTCGGCCTGCCGCTCGAGCGCTTCTACGAGATCGAGACCGACCTCGAGCCCTGACTGCCGGTGCTGGTGGCGGCAGAATGGCCCAATAGTTTCCCGGCGGTGCGTACAGCACTTCAGAGTGCCCACTCTCCATCGGGAAGCGTCCTGGACAGGGCCGGGTTGCTGTTCACGGGCCGCAGGTGTCCGCGGCCGATCACCGTCAGCAGTTCCCGAAGGAGCACGTACATGTCGATCGTCATCACCGGCGCCACCGGTCACCTGGGACGCCTGGTCGTCGAGTCCCTGCTCAGCCGGGGCGTCCCGGCCGAGGAGATCATCGCCACCGGACGGCGGACCGAGGCCCTCGCCGACCTGGCCGAGCGCGGCGTCGTCGTCCGGCGTGCGGACTTCGACGACGAGGCGTCGCTGCGCGAGGCGTTCGCCGGCGCCGAGAAGCTGCTGCTGGTGTCCGGCAGCGAGGTCGGCCAGCGCGCCCGTCAGCACGGCAACGCGATCAGCGCCGCGAAGGCCGCCGGCGTGCAGTTCATCGCCTACACCAGCATCCTGCGGGCCGACTCCTCCACGCTGCTGCTGGCCGCGGAGCACCTCGCGACGGAGCAGTTGCTGGCCCAGGCCGGTGTGCCCCACGCCCTGCTGCGCAACGGCTGGTACATCGAGAACTACACCGGCCAGCTGCCGGTCTACCTCGAGCACGGCATCGCGGGCGCGGCGGGCACCGGCAAGGTGAGCGCAGCGACTCGCGCCGACTTCGCCGAGGCCGCTGCGGCAGTGCTGACCGGTGACGGCCACGAGGGCGCGGTCTACGAGCTCGGCGGCGAGCCGTTCACGATGGCCGAGCTGGCCGAGGTCGTCTCCGCGGCGAGCGGTCGGACCGTCAGCTACACCGACCTGCCGCTCGAGCAGTACCAGGCGGTCCTGGTCGGCGCCGGCCTGCCCGAGCCGGTCGCGGCCGTGTTCGCCGACGGTGACCGGGGCGTGGCCGACGGAGAACTGTTCGTAGAGGGCAGTGACCTCGACAAGCTCATCGGCCGGGCGCCGACCACGCTCACCGACGCCGTCGCGGCGAACCTGCGCGGCTGAACCGACCGGTCCCTCCCGACGGCCGGCCCGACTCGTGTGTCGGTCCGGCCGTCAGGGAGGGCCCGCCCCCGGGCAGGCGGAACGCAGGACAGCCGCTTCCTGGAGGGAAGCAGCACGCTGTCCGCTGACCGACGAGGAGATTCGTGATGCCCGAGCCGATGCCGCCGTTCGACCCGTACAGCGCGGCGTGCCCGAGCCGACAGGCGCTGGACCGCATCGGGGACCGCTGGACGATCCTCGTCTTCGGCGCCCTGGACGACGGGCCGCAGCGTTTCACCGGGCTCGCCCGCCGGATCGAGGGCGTGAGCCAGAAGATGCTCACCCAGACCCTGCGCGGGCTGGAGCGCGACGGTCTGGTGACCCGCACCGTCCACGCCACCGTGCCGCCGCGAGTCGACTACGAGCTCACGGCGCTGGGACGGACGCTCAGCGGCCCGATCGCGGCGGTGGAGAAATGGGCGCTGGACCACATGGCCGACGTGCTCGCCGCGCGCGACACCTACGACGCCCGGCGCGCGCAGCCCGTCTCCTGACAGCTACCGGCAGGCGACGCCCGTCCCGCCGGGGCCGGTCTACCGTCGAGGGCAGCGCTCCCGGAGAGATGAGGCCAGCGGTGAGCGAGATCGAGAATCCCCCGACCGGCAGTCCCGGAACCACATTCCTGGACCGCGTACTGCACCTCAGCGGGGGCTTTGCGTCCACTGACCGGAGATGGGTGCTGGACGCCCTGGCGGGGCTCGAACCGCACCTGTCCCGATGGGATCCCGCTGCCGTGCAGCTGTTCCTCTCCGTGCAGCACCGGGACGGGAAGGAGCAACAGGTCACCCTGCGCGCGGAACTGCCTGGATACCCGCCGACGGTGGCCAAGGCCGCCGACCGGGACCTGAACCGGGCACTCGCCGAGGCGAAGCGCGAGCTCGTCCAGCAGATCGAGGACGAGAAGAAGAAGCGGGAACCCAAGAACAACCGCCTGCTCCGGAAGAAGACCAGCTGACGCCTCGGCGACGTGCCACCGTTCCGAGGATTTCCGCCAGAACCGGGCGCCTCCGGCACGCACCGCCGTAGCGTGGACCCCGGTGTCCGCGGCCTCCGCCCGGCACCGGCGCCCAGCCCTCGGCGCCGCCCTTTCCACGGGGCCGACCTCCCCGTGGCGGCCGCTACGGCCCGTCCCCGCACCGCCGAGTCCTGGGTGCACGTGCAGAGCTCCTCCGGTCGGTGGTCGGCCCGTTGCCGAGAGGACCACCCGTGACCACCGCTCCCGAAGACAGCACGACCACCGCCCCCAGCCCTGGGGACGCGAACTCCTCGGACACGCAGCAGGTGGCCGACGGCGCCGCCCTCCTGCGATCGCTGGCGACGAGCATCGCCCTGCTGCCGCAGGTCCCCGCGGCAGAGGGCGAGGAGCGCCCCGAGGGCGCGATCGCACTGCCCGTCATCGAACAGGACGGCAGGCGGTACATCCCCGTCTTCACCACCGAGGAGGCACTGCGAGCTGCCGGAGCCGATCCCGGAACGGCCGTCCGCATCCCCGTGGTCGAGCTGGCCGCCAACTGGCCGTCCGACGACGTGTGGCTCGCGGTGAACCCGGCCAGCGAGGAAGGGCTGGGCCTGCCGCCCGACGTCGTGCGGGCGCTGCCCGTGTTCGCCGGCCAGACCGGCAACGGCCACGGGGCCCCCGATCCCACGGCGTCCCCCGCCTGAGCCGCCTCGGCACCGACGAGAAGTGTGAGGTCCGCATGATCAGTGAGACCGGGATCGTGAAGTACCTCGGCGCGGTGGACTTCCCGGCCACACGCGACCAGATCGTGGACGAGGCTGCGCGCCAGGGCGCGCCCGAGGAGGTGCTCAAGGCCCTGCGCCGGATGCCCCCGGTCGACTATCGCAATCGGGCAGAGGTGGTCCGGTCAGCGGCCGTCAAGGAAGATCTGCCGCCCTCCGACCACGCGGCCCGGGCGCGGGACCGCACGCACCAGCGCATCGCCGAACCGCTGCGCGAACCGCACCCCGAGGGCGGCTGAACCGGCTCACGACGATCGACAGGTGGGCGTACCTCGGCCACGCACGGCCGAGGTACCCGCTTCCGATCGCACCGCGAGTCCGGCGGTGGCGCACACCGAGGACGTGTCCGGTGGTGCGAGATTCCCGAGGAGACGCGAGCGGCCACCCCATGTGTGACGACGGTGGCGCCGCCGCGGCCCGACAGTCCGCACCTCGTCCCGCACCCGGCACCGCCGTCGACCCGGTCTGGCCCGCGCGACGTACCCGGCTCGACAGCCTGCAGACCGTGGCAGCACCCCACTTCGAGGAGGGGCGGACGTTTCCGGGGCTCGTCGCGGAGCACGGGTTCTCGGCCCTGGTCACCGTCCAGCGCGGCGCCTCCACCCACACCCATCCACTCATCCTCGACGAGCAGGCCCTGGTGGTGAACGTGTGCGGTCAGGGCCTGGTCGTGCTGGCGGGCTGCGGCCACGCCGTGGCGCCGCCGCCTTCGCCGGCCTGGCGCCCGCCGCCCTCGTCCCCGCGCACTGCACGGGCCGGAAGGCCGAGCACCGGTTCGCTGCGGCACTGCCCGACGCCTTCGTCCCGAACGCGGTCGGCACGTCCTACACCTTCGCCGCCGCGGCGGGCCCGGCCGCCCGACCGATCCTGATCGAGCACGTCGACGTCTGACCAGGAGAGGACCGCTCAGCCCACTGGCGTTCCGATGGGGCTTGTCGTCGCGATGCGGCCGAGCGCGGGGTCGTAGCCCAACCGCTCGCTGGCGTCCTGAGCAGCCCGCGCCACCACGGGACCGAGACGTTCGACGTCGCGCTCGGTCACACGCTGCGTCGGGAACCCCAGCCCCACCACCACGGCGAGATCTCCGGCGTGGTCGAAGACGGGTGCGGCGATCGAGCCGACGTCCGCATGCCGCTCCCCGAATGCTGCGTAGAAACCCTGCGCACGCGCCGTGGCGACCTGCCGGTCGAGTTCCTCGAGGCTGGCCGGGGTCTTGGGGGTGAAACGGGCGAGTTCGCCGCCCTCGACGTCCCGGTGTGCCTCCGGGTCGAAGGCAAGGAAGATCTTCCCGGGCGCGCCTGCATGGATGGGCATCACCATGCCGACCATGAACGGGCGCATGACGACGTGGCGGGTCTCGGCGACGGCGACGACCGTCCGGAACATCCCGTCACGGACATAGCAGCACGCCGTCTCCCCCGTCTCGTCGCGCAACTGCTGCAGGACCGGCTTCATCAGCCGGACGACATCGAGACCCAGCGTGCCGGGCGTCGCCCACCGCACCATCGCGATGCCGATGCGATACCTGTCGCCGTCCCGGTCCAGGAAGCGCTCGTACACGAGGTCCTGCACCAGGCGCTGGCAGGTGCTCGACGGCAGACCGGTCGTCCGGATGAGGTCCTGCAGCGTCGGATCAGGTGCCTCGACCGAGAAGCAGTTCAGGATCCGGGTGATCTTGTGCAGGACGAGCGTCGACGCTCTGCCCTCGTCGTGCCGCGTCACCACAGTCGGGTCCTCACAAGCATTCGAGCGGTTCCCAGCAGGCCCGGCGGGGCGAGCGCCCATGGTAGGCGGCCCCCTTCCCCCCGAACGTCGCCGCCGGACGCCGCGACACGACGTTCCACGGGTGGGAGTGAGTTGACACACGGGTAATTTAACCCGCATCGTGGTTTTACCGCCCACGATGTGGGTTGGAATCCTGCTCGCACAGTGACGTGGAGAACTCATGCCTGCCTCGCCCAGCCTTGTGACGTCGGAGACGGCCCCCGAGCCGAAGACGCCGGGCACGTCCCGGATCGGGCTCATCGTCCCGAGCTCGAACACCACGATGGAGACCGAGCTCCCCGAGCTCTTCCGGCGCCAGTCCGAAGCGACCGGGCACCGGTACACGTTCCACTCCGCCCGCGCGACGCTGAAGAACGTCACCCGGGAAGAACTGCTGGCCATGGTCGACAAGGCGGCCGACTGCGCCGTCGCCGTGTCCGACGCCGACGTCGACGTCATCGCCTACGCCTGCCTCGTCGCGGTCATGGCGCAGGGCCCCAACGCCCACGTCGAGTCCGAGGCCGTCATCTCCCGGGCCGCGGCCGACAACGGTCACCCCGCCGAGGTCAGCAGCAGCGCCGGGGCGCTGGTCCGCACCCTCCATGAGCTGGGCGCCGCCCGGGTGGCGATGGTCACCCCGTACATGAAGCCGCTCACCAAGATGGTCAGCGACTACATCGAGGGAGCCGGCATCACCGTGCTCGACGCCGCCAGCCTGGAGGTCGCCGACAACCTCGCCGTCGGCTGCCTCGACCCGCGCAACCTCCCCGCCATCGCCCGCGACCTCCAGCGCGAGGGCGCCGACGCGATCGTCCTCTCCGCCTGCGTACAGATGCCCTCCCTGCCGGCCGTGCAGGCCGTCGAAGACGAGCTGGGCCTGCCCGTGATCACCGCGGCGACCGCGACGACCTACGAAGTGCTCAAGGCCCTCGGGCACGCGCCTCGCATCGCCGGCGCCGGCCGGCTCCTCACCGGCAGCGTCGGCGCCCCGATCCCTGCCCGCGCCGACTGACGGGGCGCGGGTCATGTCCCTCTCGATCATCGCCTTCCTGATCCTCATCGCGGCCTTCGCGATCGGCTCGCTGACCAGCATCAGCGCCGGCCTGCTCGCGCTGGTCGCGGCCTTCGGCGTCGGCACGCTGCTAGCCGACTTGCCCATCAAGGACGTCATGGACCTCTTCCCCTCAGGACTGTTCTTCATCCTGGTGGGGGCCACTCTGCTGTTCGGCATCGTGCGGGTCACCGGCACGATCGACCTGCTGGCGTATTGGGCGGAGCGGCTCGCCGGCGGGCGCCGGCTCCTGGTTCCGGTGCTGATGTTCCTGCTGACGGCGATCCTCGCCTCGGCCGGTGCGTTCACCCCCGCAGCCATCGCCATCGTGGCTCCGGTCGCCCTCGCGCTCGGCAGCCGGTTCGGGATCAGCACCCTCGCCATGGGGCTGGTCGTGGTGCAGGGCGCGAACGCCGGGGCCTTCTCGCCGGTGAACCCCTTCGGCGTGCTGTCCAACCTCATGCTGGACGAGGCCGGGGTGCCGGGCGACACCCTCAAGCTCTATCTCTACTGCTTCGTGTTCAACGCCGTCCTCGCGGTCATCGCCTACGCCCTCGTCCAGGCCATCACCAACCGCCGGAACCCGAAGGACGACGCGGCCGACACGGAGACCGCTGGGATCGACGGCTCCGGCGGGTTGGTCGCGTCGCAGCCGGCGGCCGGTCCGGCCACCGGCGGAGTGGCCACGGCCGTGGCCGCGGAGACGACGACCGAGACCGCGGCGCCGACCAAGGTGGCGGTCACGCCGATGCGCGTCCTCACCCTCATCGGACTGGTCGCGCTCCTCGTGCTGACGACCGTGTTCGGCATCGACGTCGGCGTTGCCTCCCTGGTGATCGCTCTGGCGCTGATCGTCGTCAAGCCGTCGGTGCAGAAGCCTGCCATCGAGGGCATGCCGTGGTCGGCGGTCCTGCTGGTCACCGGCATCGTCACCTATGTGGGGGTGCTCGAGGCCATGGGTGCGCTCGCGGATCTGCAGAGCGGCATCGAAAGCCTGGGCAGCGGCTCCGTCGCCGCCCTGATCACCAGCTATGTCGTCGGCATCATCTCGGCCTTCGCGTCGACCACGGGGACGCTGAGCGTCATCAGCCCGATCGTCGTCCCCATCGCCGGCGACCCGCTGCTCACGGCGATCGGCGTGGTCACCGCCGTCAGCATCAGCTCGTCGGTCGTGGACACCAGCCCCATGTCCACGAGCGGGGCACTGCTCATGGCGAGTGCCCAGCCCAAGGACGAGCGCATGTTCTTCCGCGCACTGCTGTTGTGGGCGATCGGGATGATCGCGATCGTCCCGCTCTTCGTGTGGTTCTTCTTCGTGTACCTCGGCATCGGCTGACGCCGGTACATCCCGGCGGCCGGCACATCCCGACCGCCCCACACGAGCGAGGGCCGTCTCCCGATAGGGAGGCGGCCCTCGCCGCTCCGGTCCTCATCGCCGGTGAGATGGATCGTTCAGCGGTGAGGACGCCGAGCGGGACGACTGTCGGGCGGCCGCGCCCTCGGTCCAGGCCGAGGCCGCGCCGCCGGGTGGCATCGAGGCCCTCGACGTGCGCTCGTAGTGCTCGTCAGGAAAGTCGCTCGGGCTCGAGCCTGAGAAGGGCTCGCGCAGCGGGACTGACACCATCGCCAGAATGACGACGCCCGATCGCGGTATGCCGCCGCTCCAGGCGGATGAGCGCACCACGCTGGACGGTTGGCTCGACTTCTACCGCGCCACGCTGGCGATGAAGTGCGACGGACTCACCGACGAACAGCTGCGCACCGCTTCGGTGCCGCCGTCACCCCTGACGCTCCTGGGGCTCGTGCAGCACATGGCCGAGGTCGAGCGGAACTGGTTCCGCCGCGTGCTGCTGGGCGAGCAGGCACCACCCGTCTACGACCCTGCCGCCGACCCCCACGGCCCGGACGGTGGCTTCGACCTCTCGGAAGCCGTCGGCTTCGACAGCGCTCGGGCGACGTGGGAGGACGAGGTCGCCCAGGCCCGGGTCAACTCCTCCGGCCGCGGCCTCGAGGAGACCAGCCCGTTCATGGGCGGCCAGGTCACCCTGCGGTGGATCTACAACCACATGATCGCCGAGTACGCCCGCCATGCCGGCCATGCCGACCTCATCCGGGAGCGCATCGACGGTGCGACCGGGGTGTGATCGACAGACGCCGGTCAGCGGGCGTTGTACTCGTCGTCCCGGACGAGCGCGCCCCACTCCGATTCCGGTCCGTGGCCCTCGCCCGGGCCCTCCCACATGGCGAGGTGGGACATGAAGTGGTCGGGGGCGGCGCCATGCCAGTGCCACTCGCCCGGGGGCGTGTAGATGGTCTGACCGGGGCGGATCTCGGTGACCTCGCCGCCGCTGGACTGGACGAGCCCGATGCCCTCGGTGACATGGAGGGTCTGCCCGACGGCGTGGCTGTGCCACGCGGTGCGGGCGCCGGGGGCGAAACGGACCACGTTGACGCGCATGCGGGAGGGCTCCTCGCCCTTCGCGATGACGTCGAACCAGACGTCACCGGTGAACATCTGTGCCGGCCCCTTGACCGACGGCTGCTTCGGCAGGATCTCCACGTTCGTCTCCTTCTGTGCGGTCCCACAGGCCGCGCCGGCACGGGCTGCGCACGCGCCGCGGCCATTCGGTCAGGGCTGGACGAGGACCTTCAGCGCCTCACGGGCGTCCATCGCGCGGTACCCCTCGGGGACGGCGTCGAGACCAACGGTGCGGTCGAACACCTTGCCCGGCTCGATGCGGCCCTCGAGGACGTCGGGCAGCAGCTCCTCGATGTAGGCGCGGACCGGGGCGGGGCCACCGGTCAGCGTGATGTTGCGCCCGAACAGGCTGCCGAAACCGATCGGCGCCTCCTCGTACTGCGGCACGCCGACCCGGCTGATCACGCCGCCGACGCGCACCACGCCGTAGGCCATCTCGTAGGCGGACATGTAGCCGACGCACTCCAGCACGGTGTGCGTGCCGTCGCCGCCGGTGAGCTCCCGGACGTTCGCGATGCCCTTCTCGCCGCGCTCGGCGACGACGTCGGTGGCCCCGAACTCCCGACCCAGATCGGTGCGGTCCTTGTGGCGGCCCATCAGGACGATCCGCTCGGCGCCGAGCCGCTTGGCGGCCAGCACCGCGGAGAGCCCGACGGCGCCGTCGCCGATGACGGTCACCGTCGTCCGGGGGTTGACCCCGGCCCTGACCGCTGCGTGGTGCCCGGTGAGGAACACGTCGGACAGGGTCAGCAGCGAGGGCAGCAGCGCGGAGTCCTCGCCCACCGGGGCCTTCACGAGGGTGCCGTCGGCCAGCGGCACGCGCACGGCCTCGGCCTGCGCGGTGGAGAAGAACCCGCCCTGCCGGCAGGACGTGTGCAGGCCCTCGCGGCAGAACTCGCAGGTGTTGTCCGAATACGCGAACGGCGCGATGACGAAGTCGCCCCGCTGCAGCGTCGCGACGTCGGAGCCGATCTCCTCGACGACGCCGATGAACTCATGTCCCATCGGGGAGCCCTGCGCCGAGGCCGGCATGGTGTGGAAGGGGTGCAGATCGCTGCCGCAGACGCAGGCGCGCACGACGCGCACCACGGCGTCGGTCGGTGCCTGCAGCGTCGGGTCGGGCACGTTCTCCACCCGCACGTCACCGGCGCCGTACATGATCGTTGCTCGCATGAAGATCAATCCATTCCGTTGCTGTCCAACTGACTCCACCCAGGAAACGCGCCCCGGCGGCGGTCGGGGAGAGCCTGTCGATAGGGGTACTGGCAGGGACCCCTTCATGACCGGAGGCGGACCTAGCCTTGTTCTCGTGGACAACCGGAAGGACCTTCGCGAGTTCCTGGCCTCGCGTCGGGCCAGGATCACCCCGCAGCAGGCGGGGCTGCCCGTCTACGGCGGTCATCGGCGGGTTCCGGGGCTCCGCCGCGAGGAGGTCGCGCTGCTCGCCGGCGTCAGCGTCGAGTACTACACGCGTCTGGAGCGCGGCAATGCGAACGGGGTCTCCGACAGCGTGCTCGACGCGCTCGTCCGCGCGCTCCAGCTCGACGAGGCCGAGCGGGCCCACCTGTTCGACGTCGCCCGGGCGTCGAACTCGACGTCCCGTCCTCGTCGCCGCCCCGCCCAGCAGCGCGTCCGCCCCGGTGTGCAGCAGCTCATGGACGCGATGACCGACGTCCCGGCCTTCGTGCAGAACGGCCGCCTCGACGTGCTGGCCGCCAACACCATGGGCCGGGCGCTGTACGCCGACATGTTCGACGACGTCGACACGCGACGACCCCCCAACCACGCCCGGTTCACCTTCCTCGACCCACGGGCGGCCGACTTCTACCCCGACTGGACCCGCGCCGCGGCCGACGGGGTGTCGCTGCTGCGCGCCGAGGCGGGCCGTAACCCTCACGACCGGGTGCTCACCGAACTCGTCGGCGAACTGACCACCCGCAGCGAGCGGTTCAGCGCCCTGTGGGCCACGCACAACGTGCGCTGGCACACCACCGGCACGAAGCACTTCCGCCACCGCGTCGTCGGCGACCTGTCCCTGGCCTACGAGGGTTTGGCCCTCACGGCCGACCAGGGCCTGACGCTGCTGACCTACACCGCCGAGCCGGGCTCACCGTCCCAGCAGGCGCTGCGCTTCCTCGCCAGCTGGGCCACCTCGCCCGAACAGCCGACCGCCCACGACCCCGCGAGCGCGCACGACCGCGCCTGAGCGGACCGCGAGCTCATTCGGCCGGCTCCCGCCGGGAAAGGCGCACCTCCTCGATGTCGAGCCGGGTCTGGAACTGGCGGAGCACGATGTCGTCGATGCGCTGCTCGTCCCGGAGCGCGAGCACGGTGGCGCGTTTGCGAGCGAGCAGCGCCAGCCGTAGGGCCGCGTAGTGCTGGTCGTGCCGCAGCACCGGCTCGTCGTCGCCGTGTTCACCGTCGGCGCGCACGACCTGCAGGTGCTCCTCGTACTCGCGGCGCGTCCGCTCGGCGACCTCGGGGTCCGTTCCGAGGTCGGCGGCCACCTCCGGCAGCACCGCCAGCGCCTCCTCGGTGGCGAGCGTCTCGGCGAGGCGACGCTCCTGCTCGACCGAACTGTCGCGGGGCAGCCGGGCCCAGCGCACCACGCTCGGCAGCAGGAGCCCCTGGAGCAGGGTGACCGCGATGACCCCGGCGGTCACGAACACGATCAGGTCCCGGCCGGGGAACGGCTCACCCGACGCCACGGTCTGCGGCACCGCAAGGGCCGCTGCGAGCGAGACCGCGCCCCGGAAACCCGCCACCGCGCTGACCACACGGGTGCGGGCGCTGACGCGGCGCAGCCGCTGCTGCGGGCGCCGGTCCAGCAGCCGGATCAGGTATGGGGTGGTGAACAGCCAGGCGAAGCGCACGCCGATGACCACCGCGGAGACGGCGGCGACGGCGACCAGTCCGCGGCTGAGGTCGGTGCTGGTCAGGCCCCGGACCGCCGACTGCACCTCCAGTCCGACGAGGACGAACAGCGCACCGTTGAGCAGGAATGTCGACAGCGTCCAGAACGCCGTCGTCTGCTGGCGGGTGTCGGCCCGCCCCACGCGCGGGCCGACCTGGCTCATGATCAACCCGCACACGACGACGGCGAGGACGCCCGAGGCGTGGGCGACCTCGGCCAGCAGGAACGCGGTGAACGGCGTCAGCAGGATGAGGACGTTCTGCTGCAGCGGATCGTCCAGACGCCGTCGAGCCTGCGTCGCGAGCCACGCGACCACCACGCCGGCCAGCGCTCCACCTGCGTACGAGAGCAGGAACAGTCCGGATACGTGCAGCACCCCGAAGTGGTCCTCGCCGACCGTGATGCCGATCGCGAGGCCGTAGATCACCAGCGCGGTGCCGTCGTTGATCAGGCTCTCGGCACGCAGCGTGGTGAGGGTGCGGCGCGGCAGCGCCCGCGCGAGCACTCCCACCGCCGTGGCGTCGGTCGGCGCCAGGGCGGCTCCGAGCACCCACGCGGGTCCCCACGGCAGTCCTACGGCATGCGCCACCGTTGCCACCGCCCCGGCCGTGGCGACGACGAGTGCGGTGCTCAGCAGGACGATCGCGCGCAGGTTGCTGCGGATCTCCCGCAGCGACGTGGTCAGGCTCTCCCAGTAGAGCAGCGCCGGAAGGAAGATCAGCAACATCGCCTCGGGGGGTAGGTGCACCTCGCGCAGAGCGGGCACGAACCCGAGCAGCACGCCGCAGACGAGCAGGAGAATCTGCGGGGCGACCCGCAGTCGGCGCCCGGCCACGCCCGCGAGGAGCAACGTCACTCCCAGGACGACCACCAGTTCCAGCCCGAGCATGACTCCACCTCCGGGTACAGCCAACCGCCACAGGTCCGGTCGCGCCGTCCGAGCGCGCCTGGTGTCGGTGGGACGCGA